>DASUTC010000184.1 GCA_036374795.1 Herpetosiphonaceae bacterium | reverse complement strand
CCAACTGACACGAGAGCCGCGCAGCCGGACGTAGAGCGGTCGCTCTACGCGGTGGATTGTAGCATGCCCTGTGGCATCCGACAATCCGCCGTCCCCGGCTGCCTACCCGAAAGGCAGCAGTATGTTAACCGAACCGGAGCCTGCGCCCCGCCGCGTCCAGCGGCGGTATGACCGGCTCGCCGTCCTCGATCAGATTGACACCTTCCAGCAGCAGCACGCCGCGTCACCCTCGCAGCGGATCATCGCCCGCGCGCTGGGCCTGTCCGCGCCCTCGGTCGCCCACAACGCCCTGCATGGCCTGGAGCAGGCGGGCCTGCTCCGCATCACCATCACCCAGCCGGGCTGGCCCGCGAAGCTGGAGATCACACCCGCCGGTCGGGAGCGCCTCGCCGCCTGGCGGGCAGCCCGCGCCACGCCATCGGCGGATGACGGAGGTGCCGCATGAGCAGCGCGCAGCGCCCACTGCCGCCTGTCGGCTCGGCCCAGGCCGTCGTGATGCCCCGCGCCCCTCAGCATGGCGACGACCAACTCAAGCAGGCCGCCCCACTCCCCAGCGCCGCCCACCCCCCGGTGCAAGCGACCGTGGCAGCACACCAGCTGCCCGCGATCCCCCCACACATGCTCGCGATCGGATCGACCGGGCTGCACGCCGCGTTGCGCGCGGCAGGCGTTGCCGTCAGCCCGGTGCCGACGCTGCTCGACGGCTATGATCGGGCCGTCCGCCGCCTGGCCGCCGCCGCGCCGCCGCGCCTGACGCTCATCCTGCTCGATCTCCACGCCCACGCGCCGGGCTTTCCTGAGCTGGCCGCGCCGCAGCTCGCCGCCGTGCTCGCTGAGCAGATGACGCGCGGTGTGTTGCATCCCGCGTGGCTCGTCGGCCTGACGAGCACGTCGGCTCCCGACCTGGACGCCGAGGCGTACCTGGCCGGCTGCCACCTCGTGCTGCATCGCCCGCTGACGCAGGCCATGCGGGCGCGCCTCGCGCGGCTCGCGACCTATCCGGCCGCGCTCCCGCCCACTGACCGGGCGACGCAGGCGTATCAGCGGGCCGCGCTGCGCGTCGTTCACGCCGTCGAGGCGGCGCAGGTCCCGCTCTGGAGCACGGCGGATGTGGCGCTGCTGCTCGGCTGGCTCACACACTACCCGCTGCGTCGGGCGACGCGGGCGCAGCCAGAGCAGCAGGCGGCGGCGCGGCGGCTCGTCCGCGCGCTGGGCGGTGCCCGCGCGGCGCATCGACGGCTGCACCAGATCGCCGCGTCCTGGCGGGTACGCGCGCCACTCCACGCCGAGGTGCTGACCTTGTTCCTCCAGGGCTGGGAGCGCCGGGCGATCGTGGCCTCGTTCGTCGCGCGCCATCTCTATGAGGACAGCCGGGTGTACCACCTGATCAACGAGCTACCGCCGCGGATCGCCGCCGAGCTGCGGCTGGCGCAGGCGCGCGAGGAGGCATAAGATGACGACCAACCAACCACCCCTGACGCCCGACCACACCCCCCCGCTCGTGACGCTGGACTGGACGCCGCTCGTCGGCATGACCGGGGTCTTTCTCTACGCCTATCTCACCGATCTGGCGGCGCACCAGCAGGCACAGCGCCGGACGCCGACGATGCCCTCCGCTACCGTGCTCCAGGCGCGGCTGGGCCTCCCCGAGCCGTGGCAGGTCGTCGGGTCGCTCTACCTGCTGACGGCGGCGGGGCTGCTCCAGCGCCCGCCGTGGGTGCCGCCCCATGCCGTGCCCGCCGCCGACCCGCCTCCGCGCGTGCTCGACTGGGGCGTGCTCGATCGGGTGCTCACGGCGCTGATGCCTGCGCTCGATCCGACGCACCCGGAGCACGCCATTGCCCAGGCGGCGGTGCGGGTGCTGAGCCAAGGCGGGATCGTGCAGAACGCGGAGCCCGCGTATCGCTTCTACGCCGACGGCGCGTGGCCGGATCTCGTGCCGCGCCTGCTGAACGATGCGCGCTGGACGCGGCTCTTTACGCAGCTCCATGGGACAGCGGCGCTCCGGGTGTATCGCCGCCGGGTGCGGGCCTGGGTCGCGCAGGCGCAGCGCGCGCGGGCGCAGCGGGATCAGGAGGAGCGCCCGAATGAGGAGCCGGAGGATGGAGATGGCGGCACGGGCGGTGCCGGGAGCGGTGATCTCGGTGGATCGCCACTTCCGCCTGCCGCCGCGCCGGAGACGAGTCCCGCGACCGAGGCGCGCGCGGTCCCGTGTGCTGCGCCTGTCGCCGATCTGTCGCCACTCTGTCGCCGTTGTGTCGCCAGTGTGTCGCCGTCGGACGCTCGTGATCCTGAACCACGAGCGACACCGCACCCCCTGTCGCTGCCGGATCAGCCGCGTGTCGCTCGTGATCCCGATCCACGAGCGACACCCCGTACGCTGTCGCTGCCGGATCAGCGACCTGTCGCTGGCGATCCCGATCCGCGGGCGACACCGCACCCCCTGTCGCTGGCTGATCAATTGCCTGTCGCTGCCGATCACGATCCACGAGCGACACGCTGCGTCGATCGGCCCCAGGAGCCGCCCGCGCTGGTGTCGCTGCCGGATCGGGACGTGTCGCTCCCGGATCGATCGTTAACGGAGGAATCGTTAACGAAGGATTCAGGAAACGACTCCGTTAACGAAACCGCCAGCGACAGCGGCAACGTGCCGTGCGTCGCGCGACACCTGCGCGCCGAGGAGCTCGCCAGCACGCGGCAGGATCTGGCCTTCTGGCGCGAGGTCCACCGCATCCTGACCGGCAGCGACACGCGCTACCCCCACACGCCGGGCGAGAAGAAGGCCGCCGAGCGCCGCTTCAAGCGCCAGCAGATCCCCGTCGGCGTGGTGCTCGCGGCGCTCCGAGCGGTGATGGCGCTCCCGGATCGTCCGCGCACCTTCGGCGACGCGATCACGAACGACACGTTCCAGGCGGGCGTGCAGCAGGCACGTGCGCTCGCGCCGACGCTGCTCCCCCAGCCGCCTACAGGCCGCGACTGGCATGCCTTCCTGCACGCCTACCGCCAGATCGGGCGGGAGGCCGGGCTACGCGATGTTGGCCGCGCCGACTACCTGACGCTCCATGCGCTGTTTGCATCCCAGCCGGAGGGGTGCTGGCAGGTGGTGGAACGCTGGCAGCAGCAGCCCCCGCCGCGCGTGTCGCCCGCTGCCCTCCGCCGCGCGCTCGCCTGGCGGGCCCGGGGCGCGCAGCCGCCGCTGCCGTGGGCGGGTGCCGTACCCGCGCGCGCTGCCGACGATCCCCGCCGCGCGCTGCTCAGGCAGGCCGGGGTCAGCGTGACGCTGCTCACGCCGGGCATGACTGCGGACTACCTCCGCGCCTGGATCGCCGAGGCCGACGCCCGCGCGGACGCGCTGCACAACCGCGCCGCCTGGCTGACCTGGGGCATCCGCTCCGGGCAGTTGCCGCACGCGCATCCCCAGCTCCGAGCGCGGCGCGCGTCCCACCCGCAAGCGCCGCCCCCGCCCCCGCCGCCCCCACCCCCGCCGATCTCCGCCGAGCAGCAGGCGTGGCAGCAGCTCTGGAGCACGGTGCAGCAGCGGCTGTCGGAGCACGTGCCCGCGCAGGACTACGCGACCTGGCTGCACGAGACGGCGCTGCTCGATCTGGCATCGGGTGAGGCGATCGTCGGCACGCCGAACATCTTCGCACGCGACAAGGTGGCGGCCACGTACGCGCCGCTGATCGCCCAGACCTTGCAGCAGCAGACGCGGCAGCCCATTCGCGTGCAGGTGGTGCTGGAGCAGGGGCTGGCGTACGGCGGCTGGCGATGACACGCACCGTCTCCTGCCCGACCACGGCCCGCGCGCTGCTCGCGGACGACCGCCTGGTCATCCTGGCGACCGAGGCGACGGGACGCGCGATCCGTGCGGTGGCGCTCCTCGACCGGCACGGTCACGTGCTGCTGCACACGCGCATCCGGCCCGCGTGCCCGGACGCGCCGCCGCGCGCGGTGGTGTGGCCGCCGCTCGCGGCGCTGCTGACGGGCCGGATCGTGGTGAGCATGCACCTGGCCCGCGATCGTCGGCTCCTGCGGCAGGCTGCCCGCCGTCTGGGCGCCACGCTCATGTACAGCGCGTGGTGCAGCCTGGCTGAGTTGGTCGATTCCGGCCCACGCGCCGCCGCGTGCTGGGATCGGGCGCACCCGCTCCCAGCGTCCCATGCTGCCCTCGCCGAGGCCCATGCCGCGCTCGCCGCCCTGCGCGTGGTCGCCGCTCCGCCGCTGACCGTTCCGCCATCCCGTCATGTCTTCTGGAGGTATCTCTGATGCCCATCACCACACCAACCACCCCGCCGCTGCTGCTGACCAGCGCCGAGCGCGCCGCGCTGCGCGCGGCCATGCCCGACCATCACCCACTGCTGGCCGCCGCTGCGCAGCAGGCCGACGTGCTGCCCCCGTTCCTGGGCCTGATCGCCGAGCTGCTGCGCGCCGATCAGGCGGATCTGGCCCTGGCCCAGCTTGACGCCGCGCTTGCGCCCGTCGCCGCGCTGGATGGGAATGCCGAGGGGCTGACGGCGACGCTGGATGCTCTCACGAGCGCCTGGGCGATGCTCGTGCCGCGCTGTCCCGATGGCAGGCTGCCCGTGGCGGTGCTCACCGATCCCGGCGCGCTGCGGGCGCTGGCGGCGGCGGCGGAGGCCGTGAGCGAGCACGCGCAGGAGCTGGCGCTGCGGCTGGCGGATCGCGCGCGGCTGCTCGAGCAGCGGATGCAGGGTTAGGGGGAAGACGATGCGTTGCTGCTTCATGCTGATCCTGCTGCTCCTGAGCGCCATCCGTGTCCCGGCTCCGAGCATTGCCGCCGCGCCGCTCATCGCCAACCCCCTGGTCGCCGATCCGCACGCGCTCCGCGTGCGCGTGACCGAGGCCGGGCTTCAGCAGATCGACGCGGCGGCGCTTCAAGCGGCAGGCTGGGATCTGGCGACTCTCGATCCCAACCGCATCCACCTGTGGCAGCACGGGCAGGAGGTGCCCCTGGACCTCCGCGACGGCGGCGATGGCCGCCTGGATGTGGGTGATGTGCTTCAGTTCATCGGCCACCTGAACCCGAGTCGGTATAGCCGCGAGTCGGTGTCCTGGCTGTCACTGGAGGACACGCCAGGGCTGCGCGGCACGCCCCAGCGCGCGCCCGGCGATCCGCTGCGCTGGGAGGAGGACGTGCTCTACCAGACGCGCTGGCCGTCGCTGAACGGCGACCGCTGGTATGGCCGCGCGCTGGTCCGCGGGACGGAGCGCGATCGGACCAGCATCGCGCTGGCGTTGCCCGTGAGCGCCCCAGCCGGGACGCGCGTGCAGCTCGCCGTGGTGGGCACGACGGCGCAGGCGCACACGCTCACCCTTAGCGCCAATGGTCGCGCGCTCGATCCGCTGACGTGGCAGGGGGCGGCGGCACATCTGGGCACGGTGCGGCTCCCGTTCACGGTCCTGCCGGGCGTCCTTCAGCTTGATGTCACAATGACAGGCGCCCAGCCCGATACCGTGCTGCTTGACTGGGTGGCGCTGCCGGATGTGCGCCCGGCCTTTTCGGTCACACCGCACACGCCAATCGTCGAGCGCGGGCCGGGGTTCGATCCAGGCGCGGGACCAGCGCCGGGTCAGACGGGCGCGACCTATCTCATCGTCACGCACCATACGCTCCGACCGGCGCTCGATCCGCTGATCGCCGTCCACGAGCAGCGCGGCGAGGTCGTGGGCGTGGTCGATGTCCAGACGGCGTATGACGCCTGGAGCTACGGCGCGCGCGATCCCGAGGCGATCCGCAGCCTGATCCGCACCGCCTTCGTGCAGTGGCAGCCTGCGCCGCGGGCCGTGCTGCTCATTGGCGCCGGAACCGCCCGCATGCGCGTGGAGCCGGGCGACGCGGACCCGACCCTGATCCCGCCTTACCTCGTGGACGCCGACCCCGTACGCGGCGAGATCGCCTGTGACACCTGCTACACCCGCCTGGACACGACTGATCCGCTCGCCGATCCGCTGCCGGATCTGCCGATCGGACGGCTGCCGGCCCGCTCGCTGGGAGAGGCGCAGACGATCGTGCGCAAGACGGCGCAGTATCTCACCGCGCCGCCCGCCGGCCGCTGGCGGATGCAGGCGCTGCTGCTGACGGACAACGACCGCGAGGCGGATGGTCGCGCCGATCCGGCAGGCAGCTTTGTGGCGACAGCGGAACGGGCGGTGAAGCTCCTCCCGCGTGGCATGCACGCGCAGCGCTTCTCCTACGCCCCGGATCGTCCGACGGGTGACGGCTTCTATCGGGATGTGGCGGAGCTGCGCTGCCGCCTCTTCCGCGCGCTGGATGGCGGGTCGCCCTATGACCGCGCCTGCCCGCCCTTGCCGACGGGAACAGAGCCAGGCGCGGCGCTGTGGATCTATGTCGGGCATGGCTCGGCCTGGCAATGGGCCGAGACGACGCCGAGCGCGCCCACGCCCTACCTCTGGTACCTCTACGACGCGGACGCGCGGACGAATGGCGCGCGGCTGCCGATCCTGCTCAGCCTGACCTGCCTCAGCGGGGACTTTGCCAATCCCACGTTGATGACGACCGACGAGCGCCTGCTCCTGCATGGGGGCGGCGGGGTGATCGCCAGCCTGTCCGCAACCGGGCAAGGGGTGAACACCGGCCACGCGCGGCTGCTCGACGGGTTGCTGCCACAGCTCTTTGCCCCGCATGGCGAGCGCACGCTGGGATCTGCGCATCTGGCCGGGCTGCGGGCGGTGGTGGCGCGCGGGGAACACGCCGACCTGGCCTTTAGCTTCGGCATCCTGGGCGATCCGCTCGTCACGCTGCTGTGGGTGCCGTCCTCCGTGGCCTGGATGCCGATCGCGAGGCGCTGATGCCGATGCACGTGCAGGAGCGCCCGCGCGTGGGTGAGCGCCGTCCGCGCGTGACCGTCGCGGTGGTGGCGACGCAAGCGCGGCGGCGTTCCCTCATCCCACGCCTGGACGCGGCGGGGATCGACGGCCACATGCTGCTGCTCCAAGGTGATCGCGAGGACGTGCCGCCGCCGCTCGGCGTGCCGGTGCTGCCGCCGCTCGTGGGACCGCTGCTCGTCGATACGGTGGGCCTGGTGCCGGGCATGCAGGTGCGGGTGCTCGCCGAGCTGGCAACGCGGTATGCGCAGATCCCGACCCTCCTCCTGACGCAGCCGACCGACCGACGGCTTCACCGGCTCGCGCCGAGCTGCCCGGCGATCTATGGGGTGGTGTCGGAGGACCTGAGTCCCGCCGAGCTGGCGCTCTGGCTGCGGCATCCTGGGGCCGTGGGCCGAACCCGGTCGGCGCACGTCCTGCCCGCCTATGTCGGGCTGCCCGCGCCGCCACCGCCGATCGTCGATCCCCACCTCCTGGCGCTCCTCGTGGCGCTCGCCCATGCGCCGACCATTGACGCGGCGGCCCGGCGGTATGCGCGGTCGGAGCGGACGTTCTATCGCAAGCTGGCGGCGGTGCGGGCGGTGCTGCACCTGCCCAGTCGCCTGTATCGCGGGCGCGCGGCGGTCGTGCTCCAGACGATTCTGGACGCGCTGGCGGCACCGGGGCGGGAGGGGGAGTAGGCGTGATCCTCGCCGCGACGGCCACGGGCGCCATCTGGTACGTGTCGAGACCCCCCGCTCGATGTGGTCGGGACCGGCGCTCCGAGCGCGCCCCGTGCCGCTCCTCGCCCTGCCCAGCACCGTGCTCGGCACCAACGGAGAGCGCCGGATACGGGCGGATCAGCCCGACCGTCTCACCACGGTCGTGGGGAGCATGATACCCGTCCGCACCTGCGCGTCGTGCCGCGCTGGAGCGACCGGCTCGGCCACCGATCCGCATCGAGCAACCATGAACCCTGGAGGAAGCGATGATCATCCCTGCTACCAAACGTGCCACCCGATGGGGATCGCCAGCCGCGTCGACGGATCTGGTCGAACACCCTGAACCACCCTGGGCAGCCCGCACGCGCCCCAGTGACCAGCCGCCCGTCCTGGGTGCGTTCACCGCGCCGCCGGGCCGTGGGCGTGGGCGCGTTCCGCGGCGTGGCGAGCACCCCTGTCTCGATGTGGCGGGACCGGCGATTGGTGCGCGCTGCGGGCCGCTCCTCGCCCTACCAAGCACGGTGCTCGGCGCGCACCAGGCGCACGACGCGGACGCATCAGCCCGACTGTCTGACCACGGTTCTGACGAGCGTGCTGCCCCGACGCGTGGAACCCCCATCCCCCATCCCAGCTCAATCAAGGAGACGCTCATGATCTTAAATGCTGCTGACCGTGCCACCCGCTGCCGGCTGCCCACCGCTGGTCCAACCACCGAGGAGGTCTAACAGATGGCTGCCCAACCACCTACCCCGAAAACGCCGGTGGCCCGCCGCGCCTATGTGCAATCGCTCTTGGAGCAGGGGAAGACCATTGATTATGCCGAGCGGTGCCGGATCGCCCAGGACTGGCAGTGCGACCAGCGCTCAATCGCGCGCGATCTGGAGGCATTAGGCGTGTCCAGACCTCCGGCCAGAACCCAGGTCTCGCCACGCAACGCGCGCGGCCCCTGGCCCATCCTCGGTCAGGTATCGCCCGGACGGCTGGCGCATAATCGCGCTATCGCCGTGCTGCGGCTGCTGGGGCGGCTCGAATTCGTGTCGAGCGCCTGGATCACGCGGCTGATCTTCCCCGATCAGTCGCCGGAAGCGATGCGCCGGACCATGCAGCGGCTCGTGCAGGAGCACCGCGTCTGGCGCACCACCGTCACCCTCAACCAGCTCTATCCCAGCGCGGCTGGACACGGCAGGCGGCAGCCACCGCCGAAAAGCCCGTATATCTATGGCCTGACGCCGGAAGGCAAAGCGCTGCTGGAAGGGCTGGACGTAGAGGCGAGTCCGCAGATCTCTGCGGGCCTGCAATGTCGGGACCGGCGCGCGCCGGCGGTGTCACAGGCGCAGATCACGCATGATCTCCTGGTCGCGAGCTGGTGCGCCTCGGTGATCGACGCGGCGCGGCGGTGTCCCCTGCTGGAGTCGATCCTCTGCCAGGTGGAGTATGTCAGCGCGCGGCATGGGGATGGCCGCGAGCGCCAGCGCTTCGATGCGCTGCTCGTGCTGCGCTTCCATCGGACCCCGCGCCCGCAAACCGCGCCCGGCTGGGCGATCCCCTGGTATGACGCCGAGCCGACCACCGAGCAGCATATCGTGCGCCGCTTTGCGCTGGAAGTTGATCGCGGCACCGAGCCGCTGCGCATCCTCTTAGGGAAGGGTCTGACCTATCGCGAGCTGACCGAGACCGGGCACTACACCCGGACGCTGGGCGGGCCGGTGCTGCCGGTCTTTCTGGTGCCGCCGGGCAAGCGCGCGGCCCAGATCGCGCGGGAGTGGCAGGACGCCTGGCCGGGCGGCGCGGGCGTGATCTCCAGCTTTGAGAAGGCGGCACACGGGGAGTGGGGCACGCTCTGGGGGCAGTACCTGACGTTCAAGGACACGCCACCGAAGCCGCTGGCCCTGCTGGCCGGCGTGGTCAACAGCCTGGAGGACTGGGCGCGGCTGTGCGAGAGCTGGGTGCCCGGGCTGCCGCACGAGGCGTCAGGACCGCCGGCATGAGCATCTGCATGGACGCGCCGGACGGGACCGCACGGCACCCGCGCAAGAGGACCGCAAGGAGCCAGCGCACGGACCACGCGCACGGCTGCCGCACGGGGACGCGCACGGCTGCCGCACGGGTTGGAACTGCGTGGGGCAAAAGCCGCGCCCAGAGCGGGAAAAACGCCCGACGAGTCTACGCGGCTGTGCCCCCGACACAGGTCTTCGATCCGCCGCTCGGATGGGCCCGTCCGGCTCCGGGGTCAGGCCACGCCGCCCGACGATTCGCGCTGCACCAGCCCTGCGATCGGCCATGCCCTGGCAAGGTTGAGCCATGCACCAGCCCTGCGATCGGCTATGCGGCTGCCCTGCTCGGCCATGCGGCTGCCTTGCATGGCACTGCCCTGCCTTGCCTCTGCCCTGCACCTGCATTGTGCTGCATTGCATCTGCAGTGCTGCTGCCGAGCGATGCATCGCGGCGCACGGTGTTCCAGGCGGAGCAATGCCTGGGGACGCGCGCGATCCCACTCCCGGGGGCAGCACGCGCTGCCGAAGCGTGCGAGGGAGCGGACGTGCGCGCCCCCGGTGGCAGCGGCGGCGTCCCGGGTCCGCGCGGCCAGGAGTGGGTGGGGGGCAGACCAGGTCGGCAGCATAGGGCGGCGCGGGCGGGTCGTCGGGTTGAGCATGTCGGCAGGGACACCATGTCGACAGCCGCAGACAGGACGGCGAGGAGGATCGCGCGCGTGCCAGGTGGCGATCGCGGAAGGCCAGGTCGGTAAGATGCGGGGCGAGGGCGTGCCGGAGGTGGTCGTCACCCCGACTACACGGGGCCATTTGCGCTGGTCGCCGCCACGCAGCGCGCGACGATGCAGCAGGTCGCGCCGCTGGTCAATCCGGCCACCGTGGATGCCGAGCTGGCCTGGCGCTGGCCGTGGCTCGCAGCGGGGCAGTATGCCCCGCCAACCCATGAGGCCGATCAGGCATTCCATGATCCGAAGCCGACCCCACCACGCGACGATTCTGGCCGTGGTGCCGCCGACACGGAGGATGATCCCGCAGGCGCATGGAAGGAGTAGCCGCGTAATGGCGCAGCAGCACACCACCGTCAGACACATGCATCTGGGCAGCCGTGACCGTGCGAGCCAGCGGAGTCGTGCCAATACCCGCGACCTCGTGAGCCAGACTATCGCGCGGCTGTACCGGCAGCGCGGACCGCCACACGTCTGAGCGCGGCCCGGCGGAGCGGGGGCCACGGAGGTGATCCGGCGCGGATCACCCGGGCGCACCGTACCACGTGCATCGTTTCGCCAAACCATGAGCATGGAGCTGGTGGGGCATCCGGGGCGTGCCCCACCCGATGGACGATCGTCCTGCTTGACGCCGGACCATGCCTGACGTACTCTAGACGACATGCCATTCGAGCGCGAGTACAAAACCAGCGAAGCCACCCAAAAAACCGGCCTGGGCGAGCGCCAGCTCCGGCGCTACGTGGTCCAGGGCAAGCTGCGCAGCCGTCGATCGGGCCGCGACACGTTTTATAACGCCGACGACATCGATCGGCTGTCCGCCGAGCGCGGGCGCTCGGTGCATGCGGCACCACCCGAGCCGACGACGGACATCATGCCCGCGTCCGAGATCTTCCAGTACCTCCAGGATCGCCAGGAGAAGCTCGACGCGGCGCTCCTTGAGATCGGACGCCTCCAGGGCAGGCTCGAAGCCCAGCAGAAGCTCCTCGAAGACCGCGAGCGACTCCAGCAGCGAGTCGAGGAGCTGCAGGCCGAGCTGGATGCCGTGCGCCAGGAGGCGCAGGGCTACCGCGAGGCACAGGCGACGATCGCGCGGCTTGAGGCCCAGCTAGCCCGGCTCACCGGCGAGGCATAATCCCCCCGCGCACGCTTCCTCAGTACCCCATACCACAGACGTACGTCTGTCAATGTCTGTAATGTTCTGTCATTGACGGTCATCGTCGGACATGCTACACTGATTTCATCGTGCAGTGCTGGCCTGGTAGGCCCTGCACACCGCCGAACACGCTTGATCACGAGGCAGATATGGCAACACACCCTGGCACTCCGGTGCTCATCACCGCCGACATCGGCAATGTGAACACCAAGTTTCGCAGCGGCGCGGGCTGGACGCTCATTCCATCGCTCGTGCGCCTGCCCGGAAACACCGGCTACAGCTTCACTGATACGTCCGCGCCCCGACCGCTCACCTATCGCGATGGTCCAGCCCAGATCGCCCCGGTGTCCTATGTTGTCGGACATGACGCCCAGCGCGTGGGCGTGAACGATCTGTCCTTCGTCGGCAGCGCCGCGCTGCGCGTCCGCTCCGACGCCTACCTGCTGCTCCACCTCTACGCGATCGTCGCCAGCCTGCCGTCGGGCGTGACGACGGCCACGGTGATGTTCGCCGGAGGGCTGCCGGTGGCGGACGACGGCAACGAGACGGTCAAGACCGTGCTCAAGGAGCGGCTGCGCGGCACGCACCGGCTGCGCTGGGGCGACACCGAGTACACGATCACGATCGACAAGCTGCTGCTCATTCCACAGCCGATCGGCGCGATCGCCACGTTGCTCTATACCTCGGACGGACGCGTCCAGGCCAGCGGCACCATGCTCCGCCAGCGCTTCGCGCTCGACATCGGCGGCGGGACCACGGACTACACCGGACGGCGCGGGCTGGATCTGATCCCCGGCACCGAGGGCGGCGTGGCCCTGGGGGCGATGACCGCCGCCGAGATCGCGCTCCGCCGCGTGCAGGCCCGACATCCCCGGCTGCGGAATCTTGACGCGACCCAGGTGCTCCACGCGATGCAGCGCGCCGAGCCGATCGTGTTCCTGGCGGGCGATCCGATCGCGGTCAAGGACGAGATCCAGGAGGGCGTGGAGACGACCGCCGCCGAGATCGTGCGGCATGTCTCACGCTGCTGGCAGGCCCACCTCGAGCAGGGCGAGGTGCTGCTCTTCGGCGGCGGCGGGGCGCTGCTCGCCGGGCCGATCAGCCAGCAGTTAGGATCGATCACGCGCGTCACGCTGCTGCCCCACCCGCTCTACCGCGTGGTCGACGGCATCGAGCGCATCGCCCGCAGTAAGCTGGCGGCCTAATGGCGCAGATATGCGCTATTCGGTACAGGTGGGTGATCGATGGGTTTCGCGCACCAGCATCGGCAGAATCGCCCATCTCGCGCGACGGACAGACTCCGGCGTTCTCGGCGATGGCGGCTGAATGACGCAGATATGCGACATGAGCGAGGATGTATGGCAGAACGCGCACTAGCTGATCGACTCTACGCCAGTATTCCCGAGGACGATCCGCGCTTCGCTGAGCTGCGCGCCGTGCTCGCCACTGTAACACAGCGTGGGAAGGGCAGCCCTGTCCCGCGCATGCTGGGCGAGTGGGCGCTGCTGGGCTTCTTGCTGACGAGCGGCAAGCTCGGCACGGGCGATCTCGGACCGACCATCGCGATGCCCACCGACCTGCCCGATCCGCAGGAGGTCCTGGCGATCAGGCAGCAGGTCGCGGCGGCAGCGCAGGCGTGGGATTTTGAGTAGCACCTATCGTGAGAGGCACAGGGAGGGCATCTCATGTCGCATGCATCCGTACCACAGCAGCGGAAAGCGAGCGCCGTCTTCAGCGGTGAAACCTTTGAGGCGTTCCAGCCCTGGATCGAGCGCACGGTCGGCGCGGTCCTGCTGCTGACCTCATTCGTCGGCTCCGTCGTCGCCTTCAACGGCGGCTGGGAGGCCACCTTTCATCGCAGCTGGGATCTCCAGCGCTGGACGATCGCGCCCCTGGCGCTCGTCGTCGGCCTGGCGGTGCAGCTCGTCTGCACGCTGGTCGAGTGGGCCTACCGTCGGCGTCGGCTGAGCTGGCAGTATCTCCTCGCGCTGCTCGTCGACAGCGGCGCGACTCTCTTCGCGTTCCTGCCAGTGCTCTACGCCCCGATCTTCGGCAGCCTGGCGGGCGTGGTCCCGCCGCTGCTGGCGATGGGGGTTGCATATCTGGTCAGCCTTGCAGTAGTATTAGTGGCAGCGATCATGCCTGAGCATATTCTCGTCGAGTAGAGGTGTCTATGCCCGTGTCAGCGCCCCATCCCGCGCAAGTGATGCTCGTCTGGATTGTGGTCATCGCGATTCTGGTCGGCGGCAGCTCGATGCTGCTCACGAAGCTGCGCCAGTACCGCCGCTCCCGGCTGGCGACAACGAGCGGCAGCGCCGGACAGGCAGCGCCGCGCCCACGACCGGAGTCCCGCCCATCTGCCGGGGTCCAGCCGCTGGTGGCAGCGCAGCCGGTGATGTCGCAGGCCAGCCCGCGACCAGGCGCTCCGCCACTCCCGGCAACGAATGATCTGCGTGCTGCTACGGTCCGAGCGATCCAGCGCTTGCCCGCCGTGATCCCGCCGCCCCGCCCCGATCGCTGCATGATCCCGCTGCTCTTCGATAGCGACACCTGGCGCGGCATTCGTATCGGCAAGGACGGACACTGGGGGGTGTTCGGCACCACCGGCAGCGGCAAGGGCAACGCGCTCCAGCATCTTGCGCTCGCCGCGCTCGAGCTGGGGCCGACCACCGCGCAGCTCGTCGTGCTGGACGCCAAGGGCGGCCTCGACTACGGCTTCTGCGATCGGATTGCGCACGCCCGCCTCTACGCCAACACCCAGATCGGCGCGGGCTGCCAGCGCGTCCTGGATGAGATGGAGCGGCGCACGGCGCTGCTCCGCGCCGCCGATGCCCGCCATATCGACGAGTACAACGCGCAGGCCGCGCCGCGCCTGCCCCTGCTGCTGGTGATCGCCGACGAGATCGCGGACTTCACGAGCGATCAGCACGATGCCATCGAGACGGTTGCCCGCATGGGCCGCGCGGTCGGTATCGTGCTCTTCGTCGCCACGCAGTATCCGACCGCCGAGGTGCTCACCAGTCAGATCCAGGCGAACGTCAGCAATCGGGTAGTCTTCCGCCTGACATCGAGCGCCTTCTCGTCCGTCGCGCTCCGCCGCCAGATCAAGAACGATCCGGCGACCTACGAGCCAGCGGCGATCCCGCAGGCCATGCAGGGCGTCGCGGTGCTCCGGATTGATGGCGGCCATGAGATCCTGGGGCGGTCGCCGGAGATTACCCAGCAGATCCGGTCTGCCCGGATCGCCGCGCTCGTGAGCCGCTGGCCCAACGACACGACCGGCGATGGTCCCGCTGCCGACACCGCCGATCCGGCGACGACCGCTCCCGCGACGCTGCGCTGGACCGAGGCGCATATTCGGGTCGCGGCGTGGCTGGCCGAGGCCCAGGCCACCGGGGAGCGCCTGAGCGACCGGGAGATCGCCCGACGCCTGTTCGACGGCAAGAGCGGCGGGGACTGGTCGGCGAAAGCCAAGGCGATCCGGCTCGACGTGGAGCCGCTGCTGTCGGAACCGGCGGCAGCTGCGGACCCAGCCACGAAGGTGGACGAGGCGCCGCCGATCGTGCCACACCCAACGACGGAGCACCTTGCGAAAGCCGCGTGAGCCATGTTCCGACCCACGAACAACGGCACGTCCCCATCGGACGTGCTGTTCTCTTGCCAGGCTTTCAGATCTGGATGGTAAACCGTTATCGCTGCAGCTCCGATTCGATTCATGATGCGCTGTGCGCGTGTGAGGGGTGTGAGGCTGTGCGTGAGGCGGAGGTACAGGCGGGGTAGCGGCTCGCTCACAGCTCACACAACGGCGACGCCGAACAGCCAGCCCATAAATCCTTGACAGATAGCCAGGACCTGGGATCATGAGCGCTGTCGTTCCGAGTCCGTCCTACGCGCGACGAGTCACGGCTAAGCTGAGCAGCGTGTGGTGCAGGAGCGGGGCACACGAACGGGACCAGGATACCTTGATGAAACGCCACATCTGCGCTACGCTCCTCTGACGGCAGGATGATGGAACACCCTGATCCTGCGCTCGTCGCTCTGGAAGCGGAGCAGGCGCTGGAGCGCAGACTGGCAGAGTTGCAATACACTACGAGATACGGATGGCACACATGCGAGCAGGCAATGGCAACATGAGTGACCCCCCATTTCTCGATCATCCCAGGTTCCGCAGCACGGACGCGGTGCCGATCCGCATGACCGGCACCGATCTGCTCGATCTCCAGAGCGTGGCCGCGCATAGCGACAAGGCAGCCCGGCTTGGCCGCTACCAGGGACCCGCCGATCCGCTGGAGTACCCGATCGAGAAGCCGTGCCTTGTGCGCGTCGAGGACGCATTGTACCCCACGCTTGCGGGCATCCTGTGCTTTGGCACGATCCGCAGGCGACGTTCCCCAACGCCGTCGTCGACCTGGGCCACGATCAGGGGATGGAGCCGGTGTCGTTCGAGGTGCTGCACCTGGAGAAGAATATTCGGGGAACGATCTTCGACCAGCTCCAGCGCGTCGAGGAGTAGCTCTGGCGCAACACGCACCACGGCATGACGCTCGGCGCGCGGCTTCGAGCGCGTCGAGATCCACGAGTACCCGCAGGCGGTCATCCGTGAGGTCGGCGTGAACATGCTGGCCCACCGGGACTATATGCTGCTCTCCGCATCCCGCGTGCTGCTCTTCTGCGACCGGGCGGTACGCGGGCCGCTCCGCGCCGAACGCACGCGGCCCGCGCGGCGTCCGAGGCTCCGCTGGCCCGCAGCAATCACGCACGTGGTGGCTGCCGACCACCCGGCCTGCGCGTCAGGTCCGGCAGGTCGATGCGGACAGGTAGGAACTGCGACGCTGCCCATGTCACTGCGCTGCCGATCGCGCCGCCTTCTGCCTCCTCAGCCACGCACGCACCGTGAGCGCGTCCGGATGGATGGCGAGGGTCGGTGCGGTATCCAGGTCAAAGGATGCCGTGCGCAGCCAGCGCCACATAGCGGTCAGGTCGCGCCCCACGAAGCCGAAGCGCTGGAACAGCCAGATCGGCAGCGGGAAGTGCGGCGGCGCCGTGCCCATCACGTCGCGATAGAGCGCGCGGCACTGCGCGAGCGATTGCACGTCGCTCACGAGCGCCAGATCCTGACCAACGAACCGGTCCGGGGCGGCAAAGGCGCGTGCCGCAATCGCGCCAAGATCGTCCACGCAGAGCCAACCGACCGGGCGCGATGCTCCCATCAGCCTGGGCATAACATGCCAGATCGCAACGGCCGGGAAGAATTTCTGGTCGGTCATCACCTCCATGAAGGCCATCGGACGCAGGATCGTCAGCGGCAGGGCGAGCGCGTGCAGGTGCTCCTCGATCTGCCGTTTGGTTTCCCAGGAGGGGATGCCGGTGCTCGTCCTCGCGATTCCGGCAGACCCATAGACGAGATGCTGCACCCCGCTGGCTTTCGCCACCTCAGCGACCGTCTTGCCCTGCCGCACCTCGGCTTCCGGTCCACTGATGAAGGGGTTTTGCACACTATAGACCCCGTAGGCGCCCGCAAAGAGCGGCCGGAGGGACGCGGCCTCACCCAGATCGCCCTGGACCACGTCAACGCCACGCCGCGCCAGCGCCAGCGCCCGCGGGCTCGCCGGGTTGCGGGTCACGGCGCGGACCTGCCACCCATCCTTGAGTAAATGACGGGTCACGGCACCGCCTTGAAGACCGGTGGCTCCCGTGACGACGATCATGTTCCGTCCAGCAGCGATCATGGTGTTCGCTCCTCGTTCACGTTCAACGGACACGACCAATGTGCCGCGGCATCCCAGGGGCAGCGCCGGGGCGGTCGATGCGAGTGACGACCCGCGGCTGATCATCACCCGCACCGGCGCGGCAGCGAGCAGACCGGAACGGATCGCTGCTGGCGGGCCAGGTGCCGACCGTGCTGCCACAGCATGGAGACGCGAATCGCTCAGGATGGCGGTGCCGCTCCAGCTCGATCATGCCGATCCGGTGGTTTCGCAACGCAGTGCTGACACCGTCGATCCTACCGCCATGGTACCACAAGGGGTACGCACGGCGGAGATGTGCCAGCGCCAAAGGGGCGTGGCACAGGTGGTTCTGGAAGGGCGATCTCCGCTGCCACGCCTGGGCGTGGCGCTCACCCCTCGCCGCGGTCATGGGGCTGGGGATGGCGGGAGCGGTGTGATTGTCAGGCGACCGACATTTGGATCTGCGGGTGCATGGAGCATCCTGTGCCATCCCCGCTGTGCCCCTGCGACGGTGGTCCCGCGCCTACCAGCCCTGCGAAGCAGGCCCGGTGCCCGGCTGGCCCCACCGCCCCGGGCTGCGCGGCCTGTCCGCCCGTGGGGGCGGGGCCGCCTGGGGTTCGGTCCGAGAGCGGCCCGCACCCGCCCAGCGGGGGAGTCCCGGCGGAGGTGCGGCGTGTCAAGCGGTTTCTGCTGTTCCGGGGTAGTGCTGGTGTGCGAGGATGGTGCCGACACCGGGAAGCGCCTTAGCCGTGCCACGCGCCCCCGCTTCCGCGTGGTACGCGGGCCGCTCCGCGCCAGCCGCACGAAGCAGGTTCGGCGGCTGAGGCTGCGCTGGCCCGCAGCAGTTCATTCATGTGTTCGTGCCAGCCCGATCGGTAGTACTGGCAGTCGGTACGCAACGACCTATTTCTGTGTGCGTAGTCCTCTCGAAAGGAGATGCGATGAACTCGTTGATGTTCTTAATGATCAAACCTCCTCATATCATGGGGGCTCTTCGCCAATCTGTGTGATCGAGCGATGCACCACGAGCGCTGATCGAGGCTGATGGTGTTCAAAAAATGCCCGTGGCGCTGACGTATGTTCAATGTCACGAACTTTGGCGAAGAGCCCCTTTGGTGAGACAACGTTGACCGAGCGCATCGTGTAAGTCGCACACGATGCGCTCGGCAGGCAAGCCACGTAACGGTTTCCTTTCCAGCCGCGTCTGCACCGAGCCAAAGAGTGGCGGAGCAACGATTAGCGACACTCGGGAGGGCAGGTGATGGGTTCCCGTGTCGCCGTCGGTCGTGGTGTCGCCGTCGGTCCTGGCGTGGCCGTCGGTCCTGGCGTGGCCGTCGGTCGTGGTGTCGCCGTCGGCTGGAGTGGCAGAGTAGCCTCAGACCCCGGTCGATCGTCGAAGAGTTGGACCCACCGCCCATCGAAGCCGCCGTTGGCTGCCGTGTACCATGCGCCGACGAGCCAGGTCCCGGACTCCCGGTTCTCAGCATCCACCAGCGGTCCTGAGTGAGCAAAGAAATCGTGTTGCCACCAATAGGCGTTATGCGAGGTGTAGTAGCCGCTGGCCGCGCCACGGCTGCGTCCGTAGCTGTCCAGTCCTTGCCCCGAGTAGCCGTCGAATTCCTTCGATCCAGACGGACAGTCCTCGTCCAGTTCAACCGCGTAGTCCCCGTAGAACCAATCTTTCTCGGGAATGCCCTCGCGTCCATCGGTTAAGTCGGACTTCCCGTTGTCCCGCGATTTGGTATAAAAGCGTTGCAGCCCCGTGCTCACCTCGGCCTGCCCGGCCTCGTTGATAATAGGGCTTTCCAACAAGACGTCTTCCGACTCACTCGACAGCCAATGGGTGGACCAGGCACTGTGCTGCCAGTGGGTCGGGAAAATATCGGCCAGATCCTGAAGCTCATAGGTCAGGCGCTTCACCTGATACCAGTCCACGGTGTTCTCGTTATCGACGCGGCTGGCGAGACTCCCAGCGGTCGCATAGCTCAGCGCTTTGGCGCTCCAGCTACTGACGGCGGCGGATGATCCGTCCGGCACAAACACATAGTGGACATTCTTCGCTTCGTCTTTGCCGCTGACATTCACTTCGGCATTTGCGAAGGAGGACTGACCGGCAATGGAGCTATAGGAATTCTTGACAAAGCGCAGTTCATGCCCATAGGTGCCACACACCGTCGAGTCGCTTTCATCGGCTTGCCAGATCAACACATGCTTGCCGGTCGTGTTCGACATAAAATTTAGACCCGCATCGTAGGAGCGGCGGATGATATGATCGTGATGATGCGTGACGGTCACATGATTAACCACCTCGCCGCTGCTACCCGGCGTGCCGGTGACGCCGCGCACCGCGATTTCTACGCGCTCCCAGTCGTGGATCTGGCTGCCATCTTTATCGGCGGCGTTATAGACATGATACAGCATGACCAGCGACTTGCTGCTCCCATCCATGTACTCGATCAGGCTGCTGTAGAGCGTGGGGCGAATGCGCCAGTGGCTATAGCTGCCGGAGCCGCTCGTGGCCGCGGCCACATACTGATTGATATTGCGCCAGTTGACGCGATTGGTGGCAAAGTTGTGATCCTGGTCGAAGTCATAGTTGGTGAGCCAGTCGCGGCCCGCTTTGCCGTCATTTTCATCGCCGCGCTTGAGGATGACGGGCGCATAGTACTGGAGGTAGGCCCGGCGTTGGGCAGCCGTCAGTGACCACGGTGCCGCCTGGGCGGGACGTGCTGGCAGGCGTGGACCGAGGAAGCTCAGTCCGAGGAGGATGAGCAGGATGAGCGGCACGATGCGTGTCCGCTGCTTCAGAACGGCACGCCTGGATGGGGATAGTGGATGGAACATCGTACTCCTCCAAAGATAGGTGATACGCTCCGAGAACCAGGCCATGGAGCATGGATTTCGTCGTCGGCCCACGCCGACCACGGAAGGTTCCAAACGGGAACACTCACAATGGATGTGCGATCGGCACGCCAATCCGTTGATTGCGCGAGCACAGCGCAGGTGTTTGTTCTGGATGGCTCCTCCTCCCCACGTACGACCGGCGCACGCGTCAGATCATGGAGCCGATAGGTGGTCGCGTGATCGAGTGGTGTCAAGAATGGTGCGACAGCACGCGGCGTGGTGGGCCAACTTCTCAGGCGGGCTGAGGCCGGTAGGCATGGTGAAACGGCACGCCGGTGTGTGTAGATCGGTGCAGGTGGATGGACGGAGAGGATTCCCTGCGGAATAGAGTAACACTTTTAAACAAATGCGATATAGTACGGAAGTCCTGGGGGAGGATGGGCCGTGGAGGATAAATAGGCCAAAGATCCCGTGGGCAGGGGTGCTTGCTGCATACACTCCTAGCTGTCGGGAATTACGTCGGTGAACGCCCCTGACTCCGCTCTTGGGCTGCGCATGACGAGGACCCTGATTACCGATACCCATGATTTCTCAAACACAGCTATGCATCGTATCAATGTCATCCTGCTATTCATCATTGAGATTGTCCTGAGCAGCCCCACCGCCACGCTCACCGCCCAGTCGGGCGCACAAAAGATGGAGATCGCCCAGGGTGCAACCAGCGTCTGCCTTCCATTTGCGGGAGCAGGCGTGACCACCTCGCCCACGATGGAGATCGGCGGTAGGCCGACTCGGTTCAACTCGTCGCCGTTGCCCGCAACAGCGGATCGTCTATGGTAGGATCGGCGCGTGACATAGTCTAGATCTCCCCCTGCTCCACACCTGCTGCGCGGGCTTTGGGCTACTGCGCGTTCGCTATGCTCACACTCGTTGCCGCCGTCGTCCAGCGCCCAGGGCGGCGCTCACTGGCGTTCGCTTGGCATTCGGGCGGTTCGCCCTCCTGCTGGCAGCGGGGGAGGCCCGGCATCGGCGCATCAGGTGTCAAGCGTTTTCTGCTGTTCCGGGGTAGTGCTGGTGTGCGAGGATGGTGCCGACACCGGGAAGCGCCTTAGCCGTGCCACGCGCCCAGGCTGCCGCGTGGTACGCGGGCCGCTCCGCGCCAGCCGCACGAAGCAGGTTCGGCGGCTGAGGCTGCGCTGGCCCGCAGCCGTGCATGAGGTTGGGTCACGACTCCTCCCATCAGGAGTGAGATGACACGTCGCGATGACAGCCTGACCCAGCGGATGTACCCATGGGATTCAACCTTTCGGTCATCCCGTGACCGCGCCAACCGGAGATGCGTGGATGTTCCACCCTAGCTGCGTTTCCTCTGATGCGCTCCTTCAAACCGGTGTTTTGGACCAGAATTCTGCGATGGTTACGTTCTTGCTAGCCGCTGTGTGGTGCAGGATATCAGTCCTCTGCATCCGACTCGGTTCAAGAAGGAGGAGATATGGGTACCCAGGCACGAGCACTCCGTCAGGTGTGTCTGCTGGTGGCCGTGGTGTTCGGGGGCGGTGGCGCAGCGAGCTTGATGCAGACCGCCTCCGGTGCCCCCCTCGCCCAAACTGGCTGGACGTTGGCGTGGAGCGACGAATTCAATGGCCCGACCATCGACTTATCCACCTGGAGCTACGAGCCTCCTCGTCCACGTCCAGAGAATGGGGAACTACAATATTACACTGAGCGCCCGAAGAACGCCCGCATCGAGCAAGGCCAGCTGCTGATCGAGGGGCACCCAGAATCCTACGCCGGCTACGCGTACACGTCGGCGAGCCTGCATACCAACGGGAAACGGTTCTTCGGCGACGGGCGCATCGAGATGCGGGCCAAGCTGCCCTACAGTAAGGGTGCCTGGCCGGCCTTCTGGACGATGGGACCCCACAACGGCTGCTGGCCGAACAATGGGGAAATCGATATCATGGAATTGGTGGGCGGCGATAATCGCGATAACCAAGTCCATGCCGCGGCCCATTGGAGCACCGATCTCGAAGGCTGTAACACCGCGCATATCAGCAGAGGCGGATCGTACACGTTGCCCGCGGGGATCTTCGCCGATGGGTATCACACCTTTGCGATTGAGCGGGATGCCACCCACATTCGCTGGTTCATGGATGGGCTGCACTACTACACGCTGAATATCAGCACCGCCGAGCAGAGCGAACTGCGGCAGCCCCACTTTCTCCTCCTTAACCTCGCGATCGGTGGTCATTGGCCCGGCGCCCCTGATGCGAACAGCCGGTTCCCGATGCAATACTTTATCGACTATGTGCGGTACTACACCCCACCGAACCCGACGCCGCCCTCGCTCAATGATCTGAGCAACCCTGACCTCGAAAGCGGAACGGCTGGCTGGAACGCGCTTGGGGGCAGCTGGTCGATTGGTCAACCCGGCGCGGGCAACACCTCCGGGGGCAGCGCCGCCTTCGTGATGTCGACGACGCAGCCGTATGGCTCCGGCACCGGCCCATACCAGCAGATCGGCGTGGTCCCTCGCAACACGGACTATGTCGCCAGCTTCTGGCTCAAAGGCTCGGGCAATGTCAGGATGACTGTGAACAACGACGGGTGGGAGTATATCGGCGGTGCGCACTGTAACGCAACCAGCACCTGGACGCCCTGCTCGTTCGCGTTCAACACCGGGTCCAACACCGGCCTGATCATCCAAATGCAAGATCACGGCGCTGGCACGGCCTATCTCGATGATCTCTACCTGGGCCCACCGAGGGATAGGAATCAGCTCACCAACCCCGGCCTCGAAAGTGGAAATGCCAACTGGAACGCGGTCGGGAGCAGCTGGTCGATCGGTCAACCCGGCGCGGGCAAGACCCATACGGGGAACTGGGCCTTCGTGATGTCGACGACGCAGCCGTATGGCTCCGGCACCGGCCCGTACCAGGCGGTCACAGACGTTCCGACCAACACGGACTATGTCGCCCGCTTCTGGCTCAAAGGGTCGGGCCGGGTGCAGATCGTGGTGTACAACGGCACATGGGGCTATATCGGCACAACGGCCTGTGACGCAACCAGCACCTGGACGCCCTGCTCGTTCGCGTTCAACACCGGGTCCAACACCAGTTTGATCGTTCAGGTACAAGATCACGCCGCTGGCACGGCCTATGTCGATGATCTGTACCTGGGTACGCCATAAACGTTGTACCATGCCCGGCTCTCGTCACCTTTTTTGGTGACGAGAGCCGGCATGCGGAGACGGAGGTGACCAGGATGGCGCGCTGGAGCAGACGGGCCGCCCTACGGCGCGGACTTTGGGCTCCTGCGCCTGCCGGGGGCAGGCTCGTTGCCGCCGTCACCCAGCGCCCAGGGCGGCGCTCACTGGCGTTCGCTTGGGGTGCAGGCGGTTCGCCCTCCTGCTGGCAGCGGGGGAGGCCCATCATCGGCGCATCAGGTGGCAAGCGTTTTCTGCTGTTCAAGGGTAGTGCTGGTGTGCGAGGATGGTGCCAGCACCGGGACGCGCCTCAGCCGTGCCACGCGCCCCGCTGCCGCGTGGTACGCGGGCCGCTCCGCGCCGAACGCACGGGACACGCGCGGCGTCCGAGGCTCCGCTGGCCCGCAGCAGGGAGTCCAAAGAGGGATGCTCGCTCGATGATCGTGGTGCTACGAGTTCTTTGTGGTGGACCAGACCACCACCATGCCTTGGAGGGCCGCGCCACACGCAACCACCAGAATGATCACACCGAGGAGCGACCCCATGGAGAGCGTAGCCAGCCCTAACAGGAACAAGGCGAACAACAACCAGGCAATGGCGCGCAAGAAGTGGGCAATACTCGTCGTATCCATCGCAATGCGTCTCCTTCGTCCGAGCGAATCAATGATACCGATAATCTTAGCTTCTCAAACCACCGACGGATTCCCCGCATCCTGCGCTTTCAAGACGGTGGCAGGATGCCCGGATGGTCGTGCCGCAGGGATGGCTCCAGGGTCGGTGCATGGGAGCCGTGTCGAGCTGGGGGAATCGTCACGGCACAGATACGCGATCCAGCGGAGAAGGTTGCAGCCGGACGCTGAGTCGGCGGCGGGACCGTGCTCCGGTCGGTCGCTGTGGTTGGTTAATGAAGGATACCACACGCATGCAGCACATCACATGCATCGTCCTGGTCAGTGCTACGCTTACCCTGAGCAGCCCCAACCCCACGATCACCGCCGAGCCTGTCCAAGCGCAGCTCATTCAGTCCTCCACCGGCGTCCGCATCACCGTCGTGGGCACAGACCAGGCCACCTGGCCTGCCGTCGAGATCGGCGGCACCGAGATCCCGGCCCAGCTCGTGGTTGTGAACGTTGCGCACACCACCCCGGTACATCCCACCATCTCCACGCTGGACGCTCGTGCCGCAACAAAAGATTACCGCGTACCTGCTGTCGCTCAGCCACCGCGACGGCCAGAGCAAGGCGCGCTTCTTTATGCGCTTCGGCTTCGTGCCGGCGCAGTGGGAGATCCTGGCAACGGCGTTGCGCCAACATGCGCGCGATCATGAGGTGCAGCAGGTCGAACCGTCGCCCTTTGGCACACGCTACGTCGTCGCTGGGCCGCTCGTAGCCCCGGATGGCCGAGGACCGCTGGTGCGTGTGGTATGGTTTATTGAAACAGGCGAGACGATCCCGCGGCTTGTCACCGCGTATCCCGCGTGAGGAGGATACGATGATGGACGAACGTTCCAGCGTTGTGCTGACCGAAGATCTGCCGGACTATGATCTGGTCGCCGGTGATGTCGGCACCGTCGTGCTGGTCCACGGCGGCGGTGCGGGCTACGAAGTCGAATTTGTGGCCTTGAACGGCCAGACCCTGGCCGTCGTATCGCTCCGCGCCGATCAGGTCCGGCCCATCGGCGCGCGTGAGATTGCCCATGCCTGGAGTGTGGCTGCGGCACCGCACGCCTGAGCGCATGTACGCCAACGGCTGCGCAGCACAGCGGTGCTTACTGCCAAGGATCGCTACCTGGATGCGCTTGCGCCATCGCTGCTGGCAAGCAATCATTTTGGGATCTGGCCGAAGCATGCCGAGGCGATGTCAACGCAGAAGCTCTGGGAAGCCTTTGTGCAGTTCCCCTATCTGCCGATGCTGGCCGACAAGCAGGTGGTGATCGACGCGATCGATCGCGGCTGCCGCGAGGGCTTGCTCGGCTATGCCGTTGGCGACGAGCAAGGTCTGCCCGTCGAGAGCGCCAATGGGCGCGTTGGGACGCATAATCCGCAGATCACAATCGAGATTGCGCCCACATCGTGGATCGTGACGGCGGCCTACGCGCGCGAGCATCTTGTTCCACGGACGGACCCGGTGGGGGAGATTCCCGTTGAGTTGCTGGTCGAACCATCGATCTGGCCCTCAGGAAGTGCGCGGCGACGGCGCGACGATCTCTGGGCCGCGCTTGTGCAGCACGATGCCCCGCGCCCGATCGAGGGGCGGCAGGTGCTCAGCGCTGCGCTAAAGCGAGGCATGGAGCAGGGGCTGTTCCAGATCGCGATCGATGGGGACGAGCCGACAGGCGGCATGGATGGGCTCAACGCGAGTCGGATGGAGCAGCTTCAGGGTGTGGAGCTGGTGCGTCCATCGCGTACCCGGCACGAAAAGCCGCGCCTCTTGACGATCGATGTGAGCAATGTTGATCTTGCGCAGCTCTCGAAAATTACGACGGGGGTGATCGTGCCTTTGAAGAATCAAGGGGCGCGCGTCTCGCTGCGACTCGTCATCGAGGCTAACGCGCCCGACGGCATCGCGCCGGAGGTGATCGATCTGACGATTAAGGAGACGTTCAAGCAGCTTGGCCTCGCACCGGACTATCAGCAGTCGAGGTAGCCGTCGGAGCGGAGGAACCCTCTGAGGGATGCCGTAGGACGTTTTCTGGGCGTAGAGTTGGCACCGATCATTCTAGGTCGTGAGCTATCGGTGGCGCTGGGTGTACGGGACATGGAGGAGATCGATCGCCTTGCGTTTGGCAGCTTCCCCGCGCCGGTCATACCGCGCCGTGGTCTGCACGTTGGCATGCCCCGCCAGCTGCTGCACCGTGGCGATATCCGCCCCGGCGTCCAGCAGATCCCCGACGAAGGTCCGCCGCAAATCGTGCGGTGACAGCTCGGTGATCCCGGCAGCCTGGGCACGCTTCTGGAGCACATTGTAGACCGCCTGCGCCGTGAGCTGCTGCCTGCCCAGCCGTCCCCCTTTATTAATCGCGACAAACAGTGGTCCCGGCCACGTACCCCGCACCCCGATCCAATCCGCCAGCGCCTGGGCAGCGCCGACGACGAGATAGATCCGGCGCTGCTTCTTTCCTTTGCCGTGCCGGATGCGTAGCTCGGCCGTCTCCGCCGTCCAATCCCCGATCGTCAGCCCGGCCAGCTCGGCGCGGCGTAAGCCCCCGGCATACAGCACCGCAATCAGCGCCCCGTCCCGAATCCCAGCGGGGGTTTGATCCGCCGCACACGCCGCGAGGAGCGCCGCCAGCTCGCCCCGGCTGACCGAGCGCCCGGCGGGGAGGCGCGTGCCCCGCGCGCCTTTCACACTGGTGATGCGGGCCAGCTCTTCGGCGCTGAGGAGCTGGAGCTTCCACGCCTCGCGGGCAATCCCGCGCAGAGCGGCTAGCGCGACGTTGATCGTCGCCGGAGCAAGATCGCGGTCCAGGAGCTGGGCGCGGATGGCGACCACATGCGGGTAGCGCAGCGCGCGCCAGGGCACCGCCTGGTAGGGCACGCCCAGAAGCCGGGCAATCGCCTTCAGGCTGCGGATCACCGTGCGCTGACTCGACGGCGCAAGGGTCGCGAGATAGAGAGCCAGCGGATCGGGACCGGCGATGCCGGTCCCGGCGAGATCGGCGGGCGGGAGATCGGGCAGCACGCGATCGGTCATTGGCATGGGTCCATAATGCAGAAATAGCTTTTGAAAATTATCATTTGCATACGCTATTTTAGGTCGTTTTGATGATCGCTGCAAGCGAGGACTGGGGGTGTTAAGCTCGATGTTTGTCGATGCGCAGGTGCCACCCAGACACATACCAGCGTTGTGTCCCATGGGGACCGGTTGCGGATCGTGCTGGAAATGGTGTGCTCCCCCTCGGCTTTGAGCCGCCTGCCGACAGCGGAACCACGCTCATCGAGTCGTTCGTGACTCAGCCAGGCGGTGCGATCGCGATGAGCGGGCCAGCCCGTGCGCAGGGGCGACGTTCCGCAGCCTATGCCGGTCCTGCGACATCGTGCGCGCACGCTCCTGCGCCGCGAACCCAAAACCGGGAGTCTCACAACCAAACGCTGCGATCCGGCGCTAACCAGCGGAGATCGCGCTCGTGTGCGTGGCTTTGCAGCGGCGCTTGCCCGTTCATGCCTGCGACTGGGAGTTGCCAGCGTGTCATCCTTTGGTGTATACTTCTGCTCCCCCCGGTGTCGTTTCCTCCCGCTGCTCAGCAGGTCGCGATGTGCCGTCCCGACCGCACGAGGACAGGGAGACACGTAGCAGAACATACCGCCACGCATCTCGTCGGTTTCCCCCCATGGTCCACGTACGATGGCGTTCCCCGCGCCCGGTGCCGTCCCGTATGAGGTATCATCTATGCACGAGGAGACCGTCGATGCGACGCCAATTGATCGGTGTGATGATCCTACTTGGGACAACGTTTTCGTTGAGCGTCGTTCCTGTTACGGCGCAGCCCCGCCTCCCCGCCTCCACCGCAGAACCCACCCTGACAACACGGGTCGTCGTGGCCGAGGATAAGACCGTGGAGTCGCAGGGTATGGTCTGGGACGCCGTGCCGCACAATCAGCGGCCCTGCCCACCCGGATCGGTGATTTTCACCCGCGAAATGACGTACGGCGAGGCACAACAGGCCCGAATCCAGCACTATGGGGTGCTCACCAGGAACCCGGCACGCGACCGCGACGCCGTCGCCCACCTCGCCGCAAGCGTGCGCAGGGAGCAGCAGCAGACCCGTGCGTATGCTGTGCGCCCGGCTGCGACCTGCTCGTTATATTATGGTCGGCTGAAAGGCGGCAGCTATCTGAGCGACCCGAACAACGTCAATTCGATCCGCATCTCGTACGAAGTCGCCTACGATATCTTTGCGACGTGTGAGATCCGCAACATGCGGAACCGCGCCAAGATCTCGGCGACGAGTGGTGTCACGTGGGAGCGCATAGATAGTGTGGTGAATAACGTGATCACCCAGTCGCGCGGCTATAACCTCCCCCTCACGGATAACTACGCGGCCTGGTATCCAGGGCTGAATGCTATGGTCGGCAATACCTATGCCCATGTTTCCTATATTGGGTGGTCCAGTGCCCGGCCCTTTGGCTAGCTGGTGTTGTAACCGAATCCACGCCGCTTCGGGGACGAGCTGAGGGTGCGGCACGCCTCAGCTCGTCCTGCGCCTGCATGCTGATTCCAGGGGTGCGATCCTGCCACGGCACCCGAACGATGGGAGATGAGGGGCACTGTGATGGTGCGTCGAGCGATCCTGATCGTCATGAGTAGCCTGGTGCTGTTCGCCAGTCTGGGAGTGTCCCTCGTCCTGCTCAGCATGCAGGATGGGCATGCCATGCAGCTCCGGGTCGGAGCCGTGGCCCTTACCCCGGAAACGGCGGTCCGCACGATGCTGAACAATCGTGGGGCCATTGCTGGGTTTCAGGTCGTGGGGCAGCAGCGCACGTCGGCGGGCATGCTAGTCGTCTATCACTACACGCTGCAGCAGGGAGGTCGGGCACCCCAGGTGGAGTTTGGGTATGCGCTGACCACCCTGCGGCGGGGTGGATGGAGCGTGACCAGTGCAAATATTGAGCAGCCGATGCGCTCCGAGCCGGTATCCTATGCGACGACGCGCATCGGGCAGGACCTGCTGATCTATGGCTATGCGACCACGGAGCAGATCCGCGCGGTCGCCGTCAGCCTCGATACAGGAGTCGTGATCACGCAGGGGGTCACGCAGCACGGGTTCAGTGTGTTCGCAGTGCATGCCCAGGCGCTCCGCCAACTCCAAACCATTGGGCCAGCACCACACCTGGGACGACGGTACACGCTGCTGTCCGTCGTCGATCCCGATGATGACTGATGCGCCCAGCGAGGGGCAGGCATGGGCAGCGCGCATGCACGGCCAGGTCATGATGGTCGCGTCGGCGAAGGATGGTATTGTCATCCAAGGCGATGAACAGCGTTACGTTCGACCAGCGCGCTATGGCAGACCATGCTACACTCCATAACCCGCCGACCTCGAAGAACGTCCCATCCGGCAGCTTGAGCAGGCAGGGTACGCCGTCACGGTCGAGGCCGAGCAGAGCTCCACCGTCACCGCTCCCACAGGTCGCACGATCGCCACGCCCGCCGCGCTCGACGAGCTGCGGGCGCTGGCCGACAGTGCTACGCGCTGGTGTGACTGGGTATCGGCGGGTGACAGCAGCATGGCAGGCTCAATCGCTCTTCATCTGCCTGGTCGTGATGATAGAGGACTGGATAGGGAGGATCACCCTATTGACGCGCGCCCGGCTGTAGCGTATGGTAAACATCCCCCTGCGTATCGCGGTACGGAGCACGTCGGATCGGGGAGCACCCTTCGACGGAGATTCGCCTACACGAGGGTCAGCATGAGTGTGGAGCAGCAAAGTCCATCGATCCAGCAGCAGACACCAACGCGGAGTGGTGCCCAGGAGGTCGGACCAGCAGATCATGCGCTGGAGCGTGAGCTGAGGCATGCGGAGGTACCGCTCATCATCGAGTCCGCGCCGCTTCAGCGTCTCCACCAGCCGCAACAACATGCCGCGATCCAACGGATGCAGCAGATTCATGGGAACCAGTATGTGCAGCGGCAGAAGCCTGATGCGTACTGGGACAGGATGGCAAAGCGACTTCGTGTAGGAAGACCCCAAGCTCCTACCCCCAGACAACCTCAAGCTTCTACCGCTGGAAGATCTCAAGCTGCCCCACGTAGGAGTACTCAACCTACACACGCTCCAAACTCTCAATCCTCCAAAAAACCACAATCAGCCGTCGATGAATTGGTAACGCGCATCGCTTGGTGCATCGGTATCAAGGAAACCAACGCTGGTGGGCATACGCCCAAGGTACGGGAGTCAGATCTAGACACGGTCGCTGGCGTTCCTGCCAGCATGGCAGCAACCACCCAGGTCACTATGGAGCACGCTGCTGACCATCTCAGAAAATATAAGGAGCTGTGGAACAAGGCAACCCCCCCATTGACGAAGGCAGAACTCGATGCAGCCAACGAACGATGCAGGGCGGTCAACACGCTGCTCAGGTTGGTCGATAAATCAACAAAACAACCGGACGACTTCATCAAGGACCATGCTCAGGCTCTATCGGATACCGGTTTGAGCAACGATGATGTCAAGATGATGTTTCGGGCGGTCGCGCTCAAAGCGACCATCACTAGGCTAAGAGCACACGGCAAGGGAAGCGCCACGATTCCAACAGCCGAACGACTCGGATTGGGCGAAGGTAGCCTCAAAGCGTATATCAGAAGACCAAGTACCTGGGGCGAGCATAGGGCGGCATGGCAACGTAAGGCGGTCATGAACATGCCAAACAATCTAGCTGCCCGCATTGAGCAGGTCGTCGAGTCCAACGGTGGCACGGCACTCTCCATGCCTGTCATCACGGAGTGGGTCAATCAGGAACGCGCCAAGAAGCCCATGCCGAGCATCGAAGCTCTGGTCAAGGCCGTCGCGAAGAAGAATAATCCGCACGAACAGGGCTACGCAGAAGATGTCTGGAAAATCTACGTTCGATTGTACGGGCAGCAGGCAGAAGGGAACAAAAAATAACAAGGTAGGTCAGTAGACCACAGCAGGTGTCGCATGCGCGAGCATAATGTCATGGCAATGCCGTTTGACCAGGTCAGCGCAGCGCCCCGCGCTGACCTAGAACGGCTGGCCCTCGTCGAGCAGACCCCTGCCGAGAACCAGCCCTCCGGCATCCTGTCCAGCGCGCCCGCCTGCAAGCAGCGCAGGCCGCGCTCAAGCTGGCCGCCGTGCTGCTCGAAGATACCGACACCACCGCCGCCCAGCAGATCTGGCAGGAGTTTGGTGCGGTGACGACCGAACTAGCCGCCTGGAAGCGCAGTGGGCGCGGCTGGTTCGAGGAGCGCATGGTTCGTCGGGGACGCAAGACCTACGGCCCTATCGCTATTTCCGCTGGCGCGACGAGCACGGCGTGACGCATACCCAATACTTAGGCCGCGTTGACCAGGCGGCGGCTGAAACGCCGACAACGCCGATCAAGGCATCACAAGAACCGGCAAGCCCACAGCCCGCGCCGCTAGCCGCGCCGGATCGCCCGGCCTGGCGCAAGCTGGTGCAGCCGGTGCGGATCGGCAGCGGCAAGAAGGTGCATTTGACACTGCCGGATAGCGCAGCGACGACGCTCTGCGGGCGGGCGCTCGGCAACGATGCACTTCGGGTAGCTTTCTTCCAATATGACGACTGTGGCCGCTGTCGGAGCCGTGCTGCGAGCTTAGGGCGGATCTGCGCCCACTGCGGTGAGCCGCTGATCCTGCAAGGTGCGCCTGGCCTCTGCCCGAGCTGCACTGCGGCGCTGCAACGAGCATCCTAGCGCCTCGTGGTATGTTGTGGGCAAAGCTCATAACGTCCGAGAGGTGATGGTCGGTGATACGCAAAAGTAAGTAGTGGATTGTTGTGTGCAAGCTCCACAACACAGAAGATCGTGGCGAATAGAATCAACAAGCGCGTCAAGGGCGCGGGCGTTCCCCGCGCTTGCGCAGCCCTTGACACGCGGTGAGGCCAGCACCCAGGCTGTAAGCCGCCGGAGGAAACAGCATGGTTCCCTCCGGCCCGCCCTCCGTCTCGCCGAGTTCCGGCAGGGGTGATAGAGGAGGAGCGCCAGCTATGCTGTTCCATTTCCAGTTTTGGCAGGTGATGGGTGAGGTCGTCCAGGCGTCCCGTGATTGAGCAGGGTGAGTGCATGGGGTTCCCTGACGAGACGCTGGCCGTGCGCTACTCCCGGCAAGGCTTGTGGTGAATCGTCAGGCGGTGGACCACGGAGCGAGCGACAGCACGGCATCGGAGCTTCTTCGATGCCGTGCTGTCGGCGGATGCGGAACGGTCGTCCTACTGCGGAACGGCGTGCTCACCGGACACTAGAGTTCCACCGTGTTCGACGTGTCCGTCTCGCTCCAAGAGCTGAGCCCCGATCCCTCCCCGTAGGTCGTCCAGGACCCTGGGCTATAGCTAATGTCGGCGATGGCGGTGCAGGTCGTGGTGTTGCTACAGACATTGGTAATGGTCGCGTCGCCCGACGCGCCGCTGATCGTGACGGTGACTTCGATCCACGCGGACGTTTGGGCACAGGTGACGGTGGCGCGCCCGCGCACCAGACTACCCCACCGATAGGGATCGGACGCGATGATCTCACAGCCGACGTCGAGCGGTTGGAAGGTGGGACCACCGGGAGCTGGGGCCGGGCGTGCCGCCTGCGCCGACGGTCCCGTACCGAACGCCAGGGCGAAACCGAGCACGAGCACGAACAAACAGCGCGAACGTCCATGACGCATAGTGGCCTCCTGATGCAACGGAGGGGGGTGGGAGCATGGGTATCCTAGCGCAAGGTCACGCGACGGTCAAGTGGAGGTCCACGCAGGCGTGGCGAACCGTGTGGTGCTCCAAACGCACGAACGGGGTGGGGCGATGGGGGAGAACAACTATTATCGGTATCACTCAAACCAATACTCCACCACCGCGACCACCTTCCGCACGGTAGTGATCGCCACCTTCGCCGCCTGCGCCACCTGGCGGATCGAGCGCCCAGGCTGCTCCCTGAGCACCGCCAGCCCCCGCTGACTCGTCGCCTTTGCTAAGAACGCTTCCACCGCCTCCCCACCCGCTGGCCGCCCGACATGCACGCCCCGCTGTCGCGCCTGCTCCATCCCGGCCACGATCGCCGCCGACTGTTCGCAGGCTTGCTGCTCCAGCGTACGGGCCGCGGCTTCAGCGCCAGCGGCTGCTGGATGGCGCTGGGTTCATCGGCGAGGATCGCCCGCTCCAGCGGCGGGAGATCCTTGGCCGTCATCCGGCGCAGATCCCGCAGGACCAGTGCTGCGTCGTCGAACGCGAAATATTCTGTCAAGCTGCCCGGCCGCTGCTGGTGCGCCCGGTAGCGATGCTTGAAGTAGCGTTCCACATTCCCTCGCTGCGGCCACGTGCCCAGCACCCGGATCGCCACGTCGCCGGTGACGGCCCGGAGTTCCTGGCCGATCTCGGCCACGCGCTCTTCGACCGCGCGCTGCGTGACGCCGATCGTGTACAGCCGCTCGTCACCGGCCTGCACTTCGAGGAAGGAGAGCGTCGTCGCGAGGATGCGCTTCCACTGCGCGCGGTACAACCGGAGATCCGTCAACGCCTGGTCGAGGACATCAGCCGGTTTGGTCTTTTCGTCCACGACCGCCTGCTCTAGCTCCGCTGAGGAGGAGCACCGCTCCCACAGCCAAGGCACCATGGAGCTTACGCACTCCACCGGGGTCATGGGCCAAGCATCGGTGGGTTCTCCCCCGCAGTTGCCCTGGTTCCTCTCACATGCCTGAAGCCTGCTCCTTCACGCCGAGCGGTGTCACCCGTGGTGCGCATGTCTTGCCAACAGGAGGCGGTTGGTGGTAGTGCGAGGGCGGCATGACGCCCGTAGGGAGAACCTCCTCCCCCGCAGCACGAGCGGCCAGGCCGTGCTGTCTGGTCCTTTCCGACACATCGACCCATCCAAGCGGACGGCAGATAAGAGGACTAGGTGGGTCGGTCCCTCCTGCTATACGCGACTCGCACGCTATCCACCCCCATCACTGGGGTATCACACGCTTGCTGGCGCTCGGCCTCGCGGCGCCGCCCCCCACGGCTGTACATCATCACCCGATCCTCCGCGCTCCCTGGGACGGACCCGACCCAACAACGGGGTCATCCTGACCGGCTGGTTCTGTGATTCGTGGCCCCACCCATGCCGACGGCACCCTCGATACGGCGTTTACGACGAGCATGAACGACGGTGACCGCGTCTCCGCCATCGCGCTGCAAGCGGATGGCAAGGTGATCATCGGGGGCAGATTCGGTTCTTATGGCTGAATTCTAAGCCCATAGAAAAACGGACGCGGGGACTGTCGCCTAAAGGCGACAGAGGAAGCGTCCTCTCTCTTTTCAATGTTGCAAAAACTCCGAATATATGGTAAGCGATGCTCTGCACCGCACGATCCGCATCACATTGCAGCCAACACCCGAACAGGCGAACGCCCTGCTGGAAACGCGCCGTCAGTTTACGGACGTGTTCAACGCGGTTGCCGCCTATGGCTGGCAGGAACGCATCAAAAACGGCGTGACGTTGCACCACGCGCTGTACTACCCCCTCAAAGCGCAGTATCCCGATCTGGTCAGCGACTTGCACATTCAAGCGCGCGGGTGCCCTTAGGGCGAAGCCACCGAAGCCGTTGCCAGCGCCTTGCAGCTTGCCAAAGACCCCGCACGGACGGTCTCGCAACCGCGCTCGTGGGGGTGTGCGCCGCGCTACAACGTGCATACCTACCACGTGGACTGGCAAGCACAGATCGTCAATCTGGCGACGGTTGCCGGACGGCAACGCATCCCGTTGACCGTGCCAGACTATGCGCGGCCGTACATCGGCTGTGAAACGGAGAGCGCCGATCTGATCCTGCGTGACGGTGGCTGGTGGTTGCACGTCGTGGTGACGATTCCTGCACCCGCTGTGCAGCCGAACGATACCGTGATCGGCGTGGATCTTGGGCTGGCACAACCCGCGGTCACGTCCAATCGCCAGTTTCTTGGCACGCGCCGCTGGAAAGCGGTTGAAGGGCGGTACTTCTACCTGCGCCGCAAACGGCAACAACGCGGCACGAAAAGCGCCAAGCGATACCTGCGCCGGATGCGCCACAAACAAGCCCGCTTCCGGCGTGATTGCGATCACGTCCTGAGTAACCAGATCGTGTAGTCGGCGCCGGACGGCAGCACGATCGTGGTCGAAAACCTGACCCACATTCGCCAGCGCACCAAGCAACGCGGACGCGAACAACGACGGCGGATGCACGGCTGGTCCTACGCGCAACTTCGGCACTTCCTCACGTACAAAGCAGCAGCACGTGGTTGTAGGGTGGTCGCGGTCGATCCGCGACCTACCTCGCAAACCTGCACCCAGCGGGTACCCGGCTGCGGGCACCAGGCCCGCACCAACCGGCGTGCCCGCGGGTGGTTTAGATGTCGACAGTGCGGGTACGACCTGCATGCGGATGTGAACGCTTCCTATACTATCGCTGCCAAGTACCAGGCCAGGATCGGTAGATCTGATCCTGGCGGGCTGTCTGTCACGCAGCCAATCGCGCCACACCTGCGGGTGTAGGTGCAAGCTGCTTCCTTCAGGGAGCAGTACGTGACTCCTCAAGCATGCTCTGATTCGCACCATAACCATAGACCTGATTGCCTACTTGATAGACATCTGCCTGGAACGATCGTGACTGAAGGGTTGTACGTAGCTCGCGGAGAGCGGGCAAGTTACCACGCGGTGCCACCATCAGATCAACTGGCGTGTCCTCGAAATTGACCTTAAATAGGTTGAGATAGATGCCAAGGTCCATTGCTAAGCAATCCTGTTCAGTCAGCGGAAGAGGTGTTTAAGTGGAGCGGCCCACAGGACGGCTAGTGCCACCTCATCCACAGGCGTCTAGAGTCGTCGAGTGTCGATGAGCGTATGCTCACGGTTCATGAGAGGTCGGCAATCTCCACCAGGGCATCGCCGCCTTGCAGCAGTGTCAACGCCTGCGGAAAGAGGATCTCGAAGATCTGTCGCATGCGGGCGTTTGAGGTGTTCCCGCACGTCACCCAGATGACTTGGGGCGGCGGACCGACGCGTGCCAGCAGCTCAGGAAAATCACGATCCTTGGAAATCACCACGGCACCCGCGGCGCGGGCTGCATCGAAGATTGCGCGGTCAGTTGCGTCGCGCAGTCCAAGGTCGCGGACGGCGAATGCCGTCACGCCGAAACGCTGCGCCAGCCAGGACGCGAGCTGTGGCGATAGTTGTGCGTCAATCCAGAAGATCATGCCGCGCGCAGCACTGGATGATCGATCTGCTGCGCTGCATATTGCAGACATGCCTGGAGATCCTCAGGTTCGAGGTCCGGCATCTCTTCGAGGATTTGATTGGCCGACAACTCGGCGGCGAAGAGCGCCAGTACGTCGGAAACCCGGATGCGCATGCCGCGAATGCAGGGACGCCCGCCGCACTGCTCGGGATTGATTGTGATGCGTGAGAGAAGATCCATACACCCTCTACTGCTTCCTCGATGGTACAGCGGTATTGTACCCTACATGGTCCCGTGATGCTATGCCTCTCGCCCGACGTGGGCAAGCATAACACCAACGTCGTAGTCGCAGTGCTGCTAGGACATGCTGCGCACATTCGCGCTCCTGGGCGATCCGCTGACGTGGGCGCGGGTGCAGGCGCTCGAACGGGTGTGGGTGCCGAGTGTAGGACGATAATGTTTCACCGAGCACCTATGAGTCGGGTCCACAGGTTGCCGGAGGGCGGACAACCTGTGGTGACTCCGGTTGCTGCTTGCGCCCATGCCATACTCGTGCTATTGAACTCGACCCCGAGTTTGTTTTTGCCTCTGCCGAGCGAGGAGAAATCTACCGGATGAGAGGCGGCTATGAGCTAGCCATTGCAGACTTCACTCGTGTTATTGAACTCGACCCCGAGTATGCCTTCGCCTACGCTGGTCGCGGTGCAACCTACCGGATGAGAGGCGAATATGAGCTAGCTATCGCAGACTTCACTCGTGCCATTGAACTCAACTCCAACTATGCCTTCGCCTACTACAACCGTGGCATGATTTACAAGCAAAGAAAAGAGGCTGAAGCGGCACGAGCCGATTTCCAGCGTGCTGCTGACCTAGGAAATAAGGATGCTAAGACGGAATTATTTGGAGAAAGTAGCTAGGTTCTGTTGACATTTGGACAAGGTTTGGTACGCTCAGTGTATGACGACCATCCACTTGAGCGATGATCAATGGACAAAAATGCGGGCGTTTCTCCGCAGCGACCCGAACGTCTATCTCGGCCGGGACGAGCAGGAGTGCCGACGCTTTGTCGAAGCGGTCCTCTGGATTGACCGGAGTGGCGCGCAATGGCGCTTGCTCCCCGGCGCGTACGGCAACTGGAATACGGTCTATAAGCGGTTTGCGCGCTGGTGCGATCAGGGCGTGTGGGCGCGGATGTTGGCCCATTTCGCCGACGACCCCGCTATGGAGCATGGGATCGTGGACAGCACGATTGTCCGCGCCCATGCCTGTGCTGCGGGTGCTGAACAAAAACGGTACGGCAGATGAGCAGGCGCTGGGCCGAAGTCGCGGTGGGTTCAGCACCAAGATTCATGTCGTGGTCGATGGCTTGGGCAACCCGTTGCGCATCCATCTGACGGCAGGGCAACGGCACGATAGCCCATACGCCGCCAGATTGCTGGACGGCCTGACGGTTGATCGGGTGATGGCGGATCGGGGCTACGCTGGACAGGCAGTGATCGATATTGTGCTGGCAAGCGGAGCCGAGGTGGTGATCCCCCCGCACCAGCGCGCCAAAGAGCAACGGGACTATGATCGCTGGTGGTATCGGGAGCGCCACCTGGTCGAATGGTTTTTCAGCAAGCTCAAACATGTTCGGCGAGTCTTCTCGCGGTTCGACAAGCTCGCTCGCCGCTATCTCGGGTTCATCCAGTTCACGAGCGTCTTGATCTGGTTGCGCTGAAATGTCAACAGAACCTAGTGAACAATCTGTTGCGCATAAGGCGGCTTCAACATCAACGAAAATATGATGATGTTGCTCAGTAACCCAGAGACGAGAATCAATAGTTGACTCTCAATACCAAAGCTCGACCTTATATCATTTGGCGATGTACATATAGCATTCCTCGCTTGGCGTGGTTAGCGCCTCCACAAGGCGGACAAGTGAGAATGCTGCATAGCTAAGGCCAAATGATATTACTTCCTCTAGGGAGCAAGGGTTAAGTTTCGTTCCACCAACAGAAGCGGCACCCAGTTCTCAGCGATCCCGGCGTCACGCTGCGTGACCTCAGCCTCACGCCCCTGCCCATCCCAACCACCCGCAGGAGCCGAAGCACCTCCTTGCCGGACGTGCCATGCCCCGCGCTGCCAGCCGTCGCGCATGGGCGGAGCCATCGGCAGAGCGGTGCCTTTCCTTCACACGCACCCGGCGCTTGCGCCGGTCGAGGCCCACCCTGGTCCCAGCCCCAGGACTGGCGAGATCACTGTCGCCCCGACCACGGAGACCATGCCCCATCCTACAGGACGCCGGGAGCAACGCCGACCGCCCACCACGTTGTCCGCGCTGCGGTTTGCGGCTTACCATCCCCGCTCGGCGGAGGGAGGATCGGCAGCGAGTGCGGCGAGGCGCTGACGAGTCTATTCCGTGTCTGGATGCTGCGAGCCGAGTCGCTGCTCAAAGACTGCCAACGCCTGCTCAAGATAGTACCGCGCTTGCGTCTCATTCCCCTGCGCGTGCAATAGTGTCCCTAAGGTGCGCAGACTTCTCATGGTGTCCGAATGATCGATTCCCAGCACGCACTGCCGGATAGCTAATGCTTGCTCATAGTAGTCTTGGGCTTCCGCATATCGCTTTTGGGACTCGAATACGCTGCCCAGGTTGTTGAGACTTGAGGCGGTATAAGGATGGTTCCGTCCCAGCACCCGCTCCATAATCGCCAAGCCTTGCTCATAGTAGGCTTGGGCTTCCGCATATCGCTTTTGGGACTCGAATACACTGCCCAGGTTGTTGAGACTTGAGGCGGTATAAGGATGGTCTACTCCCAATACCTGCTGGAACAAAACCAATGCCTGCTCATAGTAGTCTTGAGCTTCCGCATATCGCCCCTTCGCCTCCAGTACCATGCCCAGCTTAGTCAGGCTCTCGGCGATGAGTGGATGATTGCCCCCCAACACCCGCTGGCGAATCGCCAAGGACTGCTCGTAACACCTGTGGGCATCTGCATACTGGGCTTGTGCGTACTGCAAGTTCCCCAAGCAGATCAGGGTGAGTGCTGTGGCTGGATGGTCGGTGCCTAACACGCACTGATGAATCTCCAAGGCTCGCTTCAAACAGTGCGCTGCCTGTCCATAGTCCCCTTGCGAAGTCGCTACGCCGCCCATGCTAATCAGCGTTTGTGCCGTGTTGGGATGTTCCATGCCCAGGACCCGCTCTTGAATCACCAAGGCTCGCCTGAGGTAGTGCTGTGCTTCCGCGTACTGTCCCTGGGCTTCTAAGACCACGCCTAGGCAGGCCAGGCTCTGTGCGATCGCTGGATGCTCGTTGCCCAGGACCCGCTCCTGAATCGTTACGGCCTGCTCTGCGCAGCGCCGTGCTTCGCTATACGCTCCTTCATACCAGTGTATCCACCCAAGCGTGTACAGGCTCTGTGCGGTGTCTACATGTTCCCTGCCTAACACCTGCTCTTGGATCGCTATGGCCTGCTCTGCACAGCGCCGTGCTTCGCCATACGCTCCTTGCCGCCAGAGGATCTCGCCCAGGTTCCTCAGGCTCTGTGCCGTGTCTGGATGCTCCCTGCCCAGGAGTTGTTCTTGGATCACGACCGCACGCTCGATATAGCGCCGTGCTTCGGCATAGGCACCGCGTAGCCCGATATACCTGCCAAGCGCACTATATAATCCTGCGGCAAAGACATCCTCCTCTTGCGGCTCAGCTGCGATGAAGCGGAGGTGCTGCTGGAGCGCCATCAAGGACCAGGGATTGCCTGCCTGGTTCCGATCAGCGACGACCTGGAGCATGGTCGCTTGCACGGCGCGCCGCGCTGCTGTATCGTGGTCAACAGCACGCACAAAGGCGACCAGCAGCCGATGGAGCCGGAGAGCATCCGTATGGTGGGTTTCGAGCAACCCGAGATCAAGTAATCGCGTCAGCGCGTCCTCTACGTGGAGTAGCGCATCGGGATCATCCGTCGAGGTCAGCGTGTGCAATAGGAACCAGCGCGGTATCGGCTCCCCTGGGGCAACGTAGGCGGCCCGCGCCAGCAGCATCCGGGCGATGGCATCGGTGGGATCGGCGGGATCAAGCCGCGCATAGCTCTGCGCAAAGGTGCGGGCGACATGCTGCACATGCTGCGTCGGCGAGAGGCCCGCCGCCTGCAACGAGCGATCGTCGAGGAGTGTCGGGGCGTGGAGGCGCGCGAGATACTGCGCGGGCGTGAGCGCATGGCGATACTTGGCGAGGAAGCTGCCCGCCAGATGGAGCGCCAGCGGCAGATCGCCCAGCGCGTCAGCAATCGCACTGAGGTCGGCGTCGGCATCGGACAGGTCGGGGCGGAATTGACAGAGCAGCGCGACACTCTCGGCACGGTGCAGCACGTCGAGGGGGAGTGGCTGCACGCCGAGCGCCGCGTCCCAGTGATGACGGCGACTGGTGAGCAGCACGCGGCACCCACCGTGGGCGGGCCGCCACTGCTCCAACAGCACCTCGTCCTCGCAGTTGTCGAAGACGAGGAGGCGCGGAGTGGAACTGGCCCACGCTGTGAGAACCTGCTGGACCTGCGTATCGAGGGACAGCGTGCCAAAGTCTGCGCTGAGTTGCATCCCCTCTGCGCCCCCACAGGCGGCTACTTCGGCGGGGACCGCAGCGGGATCGGCGAAGCTGAGCCAGAACACGCCGCCCGCAAAGAACGGTCCATAGCGATGGACAAACTCACAGGCCAGTTGCGTCTTGCCAATGCCGCCTAAGCCAGTGGCGGCAGCAATCTCGATCTGACCAATCGCCGCGGTCCCGCTCATGGTTAGAGCGCGGGCCAACTGGCGGAGAGCGCCGTCCCGCCCCACGAACAGCGGATTGCGGCGCAAGGGCATCCGTGAGCCGGAGGGCAGCGGCGCAGGCAGCGGCACCACATCGAGCGGAATGTGTTCAACCGGCACGTCCGCGCTGGCGGATGGCGTTATCGTCCTGTCCATGCGGGCCGGGGGTAAATCATCGACGCTGCGCTCGCCACGAGCGACCTGGAGGAAGTGCGCATGCGCGTCCGCGGGGACCTCTAGACAGGTCGCTAGGCGCTCGGCAATTTGCCGCGAGGGTCGCGTCACCTCCGCTTCCAGTTTGCGGATCGTGACTTCGGCGCAGCCCACCCGCTGGGCGAGGACGGCTTGGGTCAGATCCAGCGCTTTGCGCCGCCGGCGGATCCACGATCCCAGGGACTCGTTCTCGCGATGGTCTGCCATAGCACCTTCTCCCGAATGCACGAGTGATACACGCAGTCGGTGCCGACATGCGGGACAGCGTGGGGGATCGCTGAGATCACGACCGACCTCCTCGCACGAATTGAGGAGGTCGGTCGTCGAATGGACACCGACCGAGCAAGTATCCCTCAACTATATCTTAACTTGAACACTTTTGGGATCCGAAACCGCATCAGGGGATGTCAGTACGGTCAGGGGCAGATCTCCGCAACTGACAGCAGGGGGGGACCAGATGGTGCGAGTCGTACCACGCCCGCCAGGGACCGGCGTGGCAGGCGACCGCCAATCCAGGCTTGCACACCTGCTACCACCGTCAACGGTCGTGATCGCTGACGCGACGCTGCGCGCCGTTGACGGCGATGCCCGCAGGCGTGACTCGTCGCCGGTAGGGTCGCTGCCCGACCCCGGCCCTGGCGGGAAGCCCCGGCCCAACCACCAGAGCAGCGCCCGCCGCCCAGGACAGCCGGGAAACGCCGCCCGACCGACGAGGAGACAGCAGGAGAGTGTAAATAGTTACCGTCACGATCTACTCGTTTTCCATTGTACGATTATGTCTATTTACATCAATATAACCACAAGTAACCGTCAACGAATTTCAGCGAGAACGCACGGAAACACTTGACAGCTCCTCTCATTTCTGCTATACTACCAGTACCAAAAAACAAAGGCCCGCACAGTGTTGATCCCACTGTACGAGCCATATCCAACACAACGGAGGTCGCCGTCATGTTGACTCCCACGATTGTACCACCCCACGCGCCCGCATTCAATCCCCCGACCAGCCTTGCCGCTGAGATCACCATCGCCGAAGTCCACTCCCTCGCCCTCGAACTCTGCGCCGCCGAAGGCTTGACCTACAGCAACGCCCTGCGCCTGGCCACCGACGATCTCGACTTTGTCCTGGTCTATGGCGAGTCCTGGGACCGTGCCGCATTCCTCGCCGGCAACGACGACGCCATGCCCTTCTAATCGCAGCCGTTGGGCGCTCCCCCCACGCCCACGACCATCGAGGGAGACACGCACCTATGAGCACCAACACCTGTATGGGTTTCTCACATCGGCTCTCGCCCGGCTTCAGCACCTCGTGTCTGCTGGTGACGTCCCCGCCTGTCTGCGTCGGCGGTCCTGCCACCGACGGCGTTCATCCCGCCGTGCCTCCTGCACCAACTGCTCCATCCACGGGCTAAAGGCCAGACGCTGGCCCACGAGACCTCTGACCGGCAGCCGTTTGATCGCCTGCTGCTGGTGATAGACCACAAATTCCCCTGCGGCCGCATCGATTTCGAGCCGGACATCCTGCCCCCGGAGCGTCTGGCGGATATAATAGGGTGTCTCGGCCACCGACACCGTGCCGTTGGCATTCACGCGGCGGGTGGAGGAGCGACCATGCAGCGCCGTGCGCCACCGATCCGGGTCGATCTCCGCTGGCACGGCGGGCAAGGTCGGCAGTGTGGGAAAGGCACTGCGTGGGGGCTGATTCTGGCAGCTTAGCCCCTGGTGCGGGCGCGCTTCAGTATAGAAGCGCTGGAAGTGGCTGGTGATCGTGCGGACCGGATCTTCCGTCTGGGGCTGATCGACCGGTAAACATTCCTGCTTCAGGGTGCGGTGATAGCGTTCGACAAAGCCATGCTGCTGGGGGTGGTGCGGCAGACAGCCCTCCACCTGGACCCCGCGACAGAGCCAGCAGCGCAGAAAGGCCGAGGGGAAATCGCGCTGGGCAGCGCTACCGACAAAGCGCGGATCGCGGTCAACGGTGACCTGCTGGGGGAGGCCATGGTCGTGCACGAGCTGCGCGACCGCTTCGAGCGTCGTCTCGGCGACGAAGTCGCTGCGCACCTGGGCCGCGCGCAGGATCGACGTACCACTATCCACGGGGTTGAGGATTTCAACGACATGCTGGCGTTGGCCATCCGGGTCAGCAGGAACGGTCGAGGCATCCTTAAAATCGAGTTGCCAGGCGGTGAGTGGCGCTGGGTGATCGAGTGGCTCCTTTGGGTGCGGCACGCGCGGCAGGATGCGCCCGTATGGGCGTAAACTGCGCCTACCCCCGGAACGGAACCCCTGTTCTACCCAGCGCACTGAGCCAGATGAGGCGCTCTACACGATCGCTCACGCGGCCCGAACATCACCATCTTTGCCCATGCCCCACCCTTCCCTCACTGGACGCGCTTCCACTGAGCAGCAGAAGTCAAGGGCCGCACACCTTCACACGCACGTGATCACTCACTTCACCAGCACCAATTGCCGATCCCTCGGCATCCTGCATCTCCTACAGCAGCTGCGTCGTCTCCAGCTGCGCCAAATCCTCGCGCAGTCCCTCCGTGAGCAACAGATCGCGATCCGGCGTGATGATCAGCAGCCGGAAAACGGGTGGCTGCTCCAGGAGCTACCCATCGCGGAGCGTGCGCCCATACCGATGCGCCTGGTCGTCCTACCCTCATCGGGAGGCACCTTTGTCCTCACCGATCGTGATCTCAACCGTTGAGCAGGTTGTGGAGCGTGCGTGCATTGTGAACGGCATGGCCATAGCCATCATTGTTGAAGTACACAAACACGGAACGACCTTGCCCCATCCATTCGCGCAGCCGTTCCGCCCACCAGCGCAGATCGTCATCCGTGTACGAGCCGGTGTACAGGCGATCACGGTCCGGCCCATGCAGCCGAACGTACACACAGAATGCCGTCGCCCGCAGGATACAGGGCAGCCCGGCACCACTCATCACACAATATGCTGCACCCCATTGCTCAAGCAGGTCGAACACCGCCTCATGATGCCAGCTCACGTGCCGGAATTCGAGTGCTACCTGGAGGCCAGGCGGCAGTTGCTCGAGAAAATAAGCGAGGCGGGCGTGATCATACGCCAGATCGGGTGGGGTCTGCACAAGCAACACGCCACGCTTGTGTCCCAGGAAGCGGAGACTACGGTTGATGCGGAGCAGCCAGGCTTCGGGCGCGTAGAGCCGCCTGCCATGCGTCAGCCCACGCGGCGCTTTCACCGACAGGCAGAAGGTGTGCGGCACCCGCCGATACCAGCTCGCGAAGACATGATCCGCCGGCCACTGATAGAAGGTGCTATTGACCTCGACCGTTTGGTAGTGCTGTACATAGTAGGCGAGCCGCTCGCGCTGCGGCACCCCAGGCGGATAGAGCACCCCGTGCCAGTGATCATAGCTCCAGCCCGATGTCCCGATGTACGCGGTCATGGTCAGTGTGCCCCCCAAGGTCGCCACCAGCACGACCAATCCCCTCCTGCCGGAATGGGTGCAGTGTAGCATACGACCAGGTCGAAGCATTTGAACGCGTGCCGCCGCAGCGGGGAACCACCTGCCAGAATACCTGCCAACCACCGGAGGGCAGCGGAAGCGCCATTCCCTGGACGCGCATCTCGCGCGCAGCACGGCCAGGTGGGGTGTCTTCCGCGCGCCAGATCCTGTACTATAATCTGCACTGAGCAACCATCGTGGCGGAGTGGACCCTGATCACCAGTACGCCGACCAAAGGAGGGCGAGACGTGGCTCACACAATTGCTATCGCGTGCCAAAAGGGTGGCGTTGGGAAAACCACCACCGCCATCAATCTATCAACGGCGCTCGCCCTTGCTGGTCGCCGCGTCCTCGTGGTAGACCTCGATCCCCAGGCGAACTGCACGGCGGGGTTTGGGCTGCCCATCGAGCGAGGCTTCGACATCTCGCACCTGTTCGAGGATATGATCCGCCAGGCGGAGCCACGGATCGGGCAGGTGCTCACCCACGTCCCGGGACTCCCACCGCTTCCAAACAGGATGGCACCGAAGCTTGACCTGATTCCGGCAGGCATGAGCCTGGAGCTTGCGGCAGACACGATGCAGGCCGTTTCACTTGGCCGTGAACTGTTCCTTGCCAACATCCTTAAGCTCATGCACGATGCGTATGAAAAGTGTCCACAGGTTAGGGCCGCCTAGCGGCGGCGCTTCCAGCGCCGCATTGGGCAGCAGCTCGACGCGCAGATCCGCTATCCTAGAGCTATATCCGGGTTCACCGTGGAGGCGTGATCCTCAGTTCGTTGGATGTCTGGCGGCCTTCGGATCTTTGATGCAGGCCCAGGTAAACGGACCGACCACCCCATCAACATCCAGGCCATTCTGTTGCTGAAATGCTTTTACCGCACGCTCGGCCTCTGGTCTAAACCAGCCATCCGCCCCATCGTTCGGCAGGGCATACCCAAGCGCCAGTACACGTTCTTGCACGAATCGTACGCGCGCCCCATGCATCCGATTGGTTGGCTTTGAATAGAGGAGCGGTTCAGCAAGATCACGTTTGCTCGTGTCGCACCCCATCACCTGTGGTGGAGGTGGAACGAGGGTCGCTTGGATGGGGTAGTGGTGGATAGCGCAACGGCAAACTCCGCCGTCTCAATCGCTGGTTGTTCGACTACCTGGGTCGCCTTGACCGACGTGTCGCCGACGCTGCGCCCTTCTTGGAGACCCGTCTTGGCCTCATCGGTGAGCCGTCCTAAGATATATTTCGGGATGTGCCGAATCAGCTTGCCGCCTGGGCCGAGCCGTCGGCAGCGCGGGGCCACCCTCGGCAGCGCTTGACACCATCCCACCATTCTGCCATACTCCTCATCAGAGGATATCCAGACCTGCCGCCAAGCAGGGCGCGCCACGCGCTCTAGGGGGATCGCGATGCAGACGATTGAGACAACCGCCACCGTCACGCCCGATGGCACCTTAGTGGTCGCTGTGCCACCGACGGTTACGCCCGGTCCCCATCGCGTGGTGATCGTGATCGAGGAGGCACTGCTGGACACCACCCCGCTTGCGCTTCGACCGATTCCGCTCCCCACCTGGCCGCCGGATGCCACCTTCCGCCGCGAGGAGGTGTATGGCGACGACGCCCGGTGAGCTGTTTATCGACACCAACATCTGGCTCTACGCCACCAATCCGCAGTCTCTGTGGCACACGTTAGCGACCCAGACGCTCCAGCAGTTCCACACGGCGGGTAGCACGCTCGTGACCAGCCCGCAGGTGCTGCGCGAATACATCGCCGTCGCGACGCGGCCCGGGGTCGTACAGGCCGCCCCGGTGCTGGCCGACATCCTCGCCAACATTGCCTTGATTCGCGCCCGCTGCCGGATGGTGGAGGAAACCGCGAGCGTCGTCGATCAGCTCATCCAGGTGCTGGCAACCACGCCCACCGCGCAGCGGCGCGTGCATGACGCCAACATCGTGGCGACGATGCAGGCCGGCGGCGTCGCCCACCTGCTCACGCACAACACGGCGGATTTTGCGCCCTACGCGCACCTGATCACGATCGTGCCGCTGGTGCCGCCCACGATGTAAGCATGGGCGAGGTAGGCAGGTCGGTGGAGCCGCGACCAGCACCGGGCCGGGGCATGTCAAGCGTCGTGCGTCTGATACCTGCGCCGAGTCCAGACACCAAGACTCTGGGTGCTCGGATACCGACGCATAGCGGCTGACTGAGCACCCCACGAACTGCCCGCATCGCTCAACGATCCCGGCATCACGACGCGGCCAGCGCGTCAGCATGCCGGTTCACCCCAACCACCGGCATGAGCCGATGCACATCCTAGGCAGGACGTGCGCTGCCCCGCGCTCATAGCTCGCGCCTGGGCCGAGCCGTCGGCAGAGCGGTGCATCTGCTTCACACGCACGTCATCCCACCCCACCCGCCAGGGACCGGCGTGGCAGGCGACCGCCGTCCCAGGCTCGCACGCCCGCTACCAGACGCAACGGTCTCGATCGCTGGCGCGACCCTGCGCGCCGTTGCGCCCGGTGCCCACGGCGTGCCCCGTCGCCTGTACGGTCGCTGCCCGGCCTCGGCCCTGGCGGGCAATCCCGACGCTCCCACGACAGCAGCGCCCGACGCCCAGGAACGCCGGGAAGCCGCCGCCCAGGATCACTACGAGTTGATCAAAGCCCAGGCCGAGCAGCGCATCATCGAGGCCGCAGGTGGCGCGAAAACCTCGGAGCCAACGCGGAGGATCGGAGCCGGGCCTTGCTGCTGGCACCTGTGGAGGATGCCGCCTACACGGAAGCGCTCATGCTGTGGCGGCACGCCCAGGCCGAGGTCGATCGCTTCCAGGCCGACGTGGACGACGCGATCGACCAGCGCCGCACGCTCGACCGCCAGCGCCGCGACCGAGCGAGCGCCGCCATCGAGCAGCTTGCGCTGCTGCCCGCCGAGCGCATGCCGCTTGCGCTGGCCCCCGAACTCACCCACGCCGTCTAAAGAAACCGCGCGATCGGGCGCGCGTCCTGCGCTCGATCCATCGTCTGGAGGAGCAGCATGCACCAGAGCGACCAGCCACAGGAGCGCACGCCGACGACCGTGCAAACGAAGCCGATCCGCCGCAGTCCGCTAGAGTTCGGGCGCTGGTACACCAAGAACGCCTTTGAAAAGCACTATCAGACGAGCCGTTGGTTGCACGTCGTCGTTATCGACGGCGGCAACGTGCGCGTCCGGGTCCGGCCCTACGACCTGCACACCCTGCTGCGCACGCACAAAGATGCGTATGTTCACTTCGTTTGGAACGACCAGCCGCACCAGCGCGAGCAAAAGGTGATGGTCAAAGGCCGTCGCAGCGCGGAGCGGTTCGTGACGATGCCGACGACCGACCCACCGTACACCACCGTCAAGCTACGGATCTGCTACGCGCGGACGCCGGAGCGGGATACCGAGATCATCTTGCACGACGGGTACGGCCTGCCGGAGATTGACCGCTGGTGGGCGCGGGCCAGCGGCTCTACCATCCGGCTGCCGCTCCCCGCCGAGGCGCAGCCGGAGATTGAGCGCGAGGCCGCTGCCTGATGGCGATCTGCGAGAATCCTGGCTATGCACGGTGTGTCGCCCAAGCATACCAGGTTGGGCGACGCACGATTGGTACCGGGGGCGCGCCTACCGGTGGAGCTGTCGAATGATGGCGTTCGCCTGCGCCACGAGCGGTTGCGCCTGGGCCGCCGAGAGCACCCCACTTCGCTGGAATGCTTCCACGTGATGCACAAAGGCATCCAGTTGGTTCGCCGCCACCTTTGGCTGGCCGCGCTCCAGGCTCCGCAGCGCCGCATCGAGCTTGACCGTGAGCGCGTTCCCCTGGCCCTGGTTGAGCACCCCGGATGCGACGAACTGCTGCACGTCGGTCTTGAGCGCGTGAACCTGCGCGGCTGGCGTGGGCGGTGTCAGCGTCCACAGCACGGCATGTCGTTCGCCGCTGGTGGTTAGGCTACCACCTACGATCTGCCGCTGCTCGTTGATCGCCACGGCGTAACTCCAATTGCCGCCCAAGGTTCCGAGGTCCGTCATCACCCCATTGTGCCAGAGGAAGGCATGTCGCTCGCCGTTTGCCGTGTCGCTGTAGCCCACCACTTGGCCCTGCCTGTTGATCGCCGTGGCATGGCTCTCATTGCCGCCCAAGGTACCCAGGTCGGTCATCACCCCGTTCTGCCACAGGAAGCTGTGTCTGTCACCGTTCGCCGTGTAACTGGTGCCGATGACTTGACCGTGGTCATTGATCGCGGAGGCGTCACTCCCAGCCCCCCCCAGTGTCCCGAGGTCGGTCATCACCCCGTTCTGCCACACGAAGGCATGGGTTTCCAGGGGTGCCGCGTAGCTGTTGCCGACGACCTGGCCCTGATTGTTGATCGCCACGGCGGAACTGCCGCCGCCCCCCAGGTCGCCGAGATCGGTCATCACCCCGTTCTGCCAGAGGAAGCCGTGGTACCCGCCTGGTGCATCGCTCGTTCCCACCACCTGGCCGTTGTCGTTGATCGCCATGGCGTAGGTGATTCCACCACTAGAGGTGAGGCTGCCCAGATCCTGCATGACCCCGTTCTGCCACACGAAGGCGCGGCGGTTCCACCAGACGCCCGGTGACATGATGTTCCAGCCGACGACCTGGCCCTGATTATTGATCGCGTTGGCGTGGCTGCCGCTTCCCAGGGTGCCGAGGTCAGTCATCACCCCGTTCTGCCACAGAAAGCCGTTACCGTCACGCCACCCGACGACTTGGCCCTGGTTGTTGATCGCCGCGGGGAGGGTCCAACTGCCGAGGTTGGTCATCAGCCCGTTCTGCCACACGAACCCATACGGTCCACCGGTTGCGGTGTTGCTGATGCCGACGACATCCCCCTGATGGTTAATCGCCGTGGCCTCGCCATAGGTGCCCCCCAAGGTGCCGAGGTCCGTCATCGTGATGGGAGGTGGTAGAGTCTGCCCAGCGGCGAGGGTCGGCAGCAGGAGCAGGAGCAAAATCACCAGGGATCGGGCGTGGGACAGGAAGAACGTTCTCATATCAGCCTCCTTTGCATCGACGTGCGGTCGGTGCGGAGGGATGGTCAGGGAGCAACGGGGGAGGGCGCATGCGGGGCACGATGGGGACGCGGGGGCCATCCCGAGCACCAGGCTACACCCTGGGCCGTTCGGGAGCAGAACGATCCGATTACCGCAGGGAAGGGTTTGACCACACTTCAGGGGCGAGCGTGCGCTGACGATGCGCCGCTTTCAACCGTGGGGGCGCGGTGCTGATACCCTGGAGTCGTGCGGCACGGGCTGGGTCGGCTGCATCTCGTTGCAGCGTCAGGTGTGATCGGTCTGGTCCAGCGCGGTGACGGTTCGGGCCAACTGGATGAGGAGCTTGGCCGCCAGCACCGGATAGGCCAGCACCTGCACCACCTGATCGCCATCCACGAGCACGGTCCCCTGGTCCGTCAACACCACACCGAGCCGTATGATTGTTTACGTATAGCTGTCCATGAGATGACCGGTGATTTTTCCTGATTCATGCGTTTGTATCCATGTTTCGTCGTGAATCAGCTCTGTTGTGGGGCAGATCCGCCCGATGACATGCCAAAACGTGGGTTCATGGAGCATGACGTAGGGGGTGTTCCTGCCATTCAATCGACAGATATATGGCAAGTTCTTAATGGCTCGGTCTGGTCAACACCTGCAGCTGCTGCGTCACTTGCCCAAAGGTGGCGACCACGCCGAGCGTGCCATCGGGCAGCCGGACCAGCGCTCCATCGCCCGCACTGCGCAGCGGTTCCTGGCCTTCCGTGCCCATCGCTCGGAGCCGCAGTTCATCCAGCGGGGCTAGCGTCAGCCGCTGTCGTGGCATACCTCCTCCCATCTGATCCGCATAGTCATCGTGTCAGCAGCCTCTGGAGGCAGGCCGCGCGTCCCACCGACGCTATGGCGCCCGTGCCGACCTGCCAACTCGTCGCGCCCGCTTGCTACTCGTGAACCACGCACGATCAAGAGCCGACACCATCCGCCGATGCAACTCCACCCTGATCATGCATCGTTGCTGCGAGCGTCAGCCGTCGGCTGGTCCGCCAGTCGGTCGTCCCGGTGCCCCAGGCGACTTCGACCGCGCCCCACCGGCTGCGTCCCGTCAGCGTCCCCACGTTCCCCGCTGCGTCGTGCACCCGCTGACCTGCCGCATGCACCAGCCGCAGGTGGTGCGCGAATCCAGGGTTCTTCTCTAAGACCGTCGCCCGATCGCGGGGGGTCCATACCACTCCTGCGCGCTGCCAGAGCATTTGGCCGTAGCTGAGCGACGCCAGGCCGAGCGCGAGACGCGCATCCGCCGTTGCGTAGGACGCCGCCAACTCCGCAAATGTCTGCGGCTGGTGCTGCCTGGCATCCCAGAGGGCAACGGGATCGATCGGCTCGGTTGCAAGCTGCTCGCGCCACTGCCGCAGCCGGGCTTTGACCTCAGTGGGTTCGTGCGTGAGTAGCTCCGGGCGGTCGATCCCCGGCACGATCTGCACGACGCCGAGCGGGTGCGTCGTCCCTTTCCACCCCTCGGCGATCAACTCGACCGTAGTCTCGACCGGCGCGGTCAGGAGCGCCAGGTGCGGCTCGCCCTGCCCGTTCGCCGCCTGCACCAGCACGATCGCCCCCGGCTGAAGCGTCGCCAGCGTGGCGGCCAGCGCCGTCCGCTGGGCTACCTCAGCGGCCAAGCGGGGAATATACGTGCGTTGCGCACCGAGCCGCTGCGGGCGGAAGTAGGCGTCTGCGCCCAGCAGCGCTTGCTCGACGACCGAGCGCAGTGCCGGGGTATAGGCCGCGCCGTAGTAGTGCTGCCCAAGCTCCACCGCCATCCAGGGCCGAGGCGCTGCCCCCGTCGCCTGCACCGCCGCGTAGAGCGCGGCAGGCGTGGGTGGCTCCACGACTAGCGGCGCAGGAGGCACCACCGCCGGGGGAGTCGGTGCGCTGGTTTCCATGCGGCGCCGTTCCGTCCGCACCGTCACCACCTCACCACAGGCCGGGATCGCCACCGCAGACCCGCGCAGCCGAGCCGCAAGCGCGTCGAGGGCCGTCGGATCGCCATGCACCAGCACAACCTGACGCGGGCGGACGTTGGTGATCAGATGCACGATCTGCTCGGCATCCGCATGCGCTGAGAGGTTGTAGCGCTGCACCTGGCATGCCAGCGTCACCGACTCGCCGTTGAGCGTGACGGTATCGCCCTGCTTCGTCCGCAGCAGCGCCGCGCCGGGCGACTCCTCATCTTGATAGCCGGTGAAACAGATCGCGTCCTGCTCATACGCCGCGAACGCGCAAGCGTAGAGCGGCGCGGGACTACCGCTGAGCATCCCCGACGATGATACCACGATCGCCGCCGTATATCCGGCCAGCAGCGCGGCCCGCTCTCCCTGGCGCACCGCGAAGACCCGCAGCGACGGATCGGCAAAGAGTGGGCGGCGCGCGTTGCGGAGCTGGTTTTGCAGCTTGGGGTGCAGATCGTGGACCTGGGCCTGGTAGGTATCGCACACGGCGCGGCACATGCCGTCGATAGAGATCGGCACGGGCGGGAGGTGGCCGCTGGTGCGAAAGGCTTTGAGGATCAGCACGATCTCCTGGGCGCGGCCCACGCCGAAGGCCGGAAAGAGCACGCGGCCCCCCGCGCCGACGATCGCCTGGACCGTCTCGACCAGGCATCGCTGATCGGATCAATGCTCGCAAATAGTCTGCTTGTCTTAGGCCTAGCGTTTTTCTTTGGGGGCATCAGGAATGGACGACAACAGTTTCATGCTACGGTACCTCGTGTCATCGCAGCGTTAACGCTTTTGACGATCTGCGCCTTCACTCTTCCAACCCTCATGCACCAATTGACTACCCCTGGCGCACCATACACACATGTGGTGCGTATTGTTGAAGCTGTTGTTTTACTTATCGTGTTTATTCCGAGCATACCATTTTCGATAACTGAAGAAACGGACCAAGGATCTACAATGCTCGGTCCAACCTGGCCCTCCTGGGTAGCGTGCACAGTTTTAGTACTCGCTAATGGTGGAGCCGTGTTGGTCGCTGATTGGTTTGTAGCAGCCCTAGAACCGGCGATTGGGGTACTCCGACTCTCCACAACGTTTACCAGTGTCGTCGTTGTGCCCATTGTAAGTAACGCAGCCCCCAATTTTGTTGGTATCGCATTGGCCTACAAGAACGAACCCGATTATGCGATGAAGGTAATCCTCAACAGCGCGGTCCAAGTGGTGCTGACGGTGAT
>DASUTC010000183.1 GCA_036374795.1 Herpetosiphonaceae bacterium | reverse complement strand
CTTGATCCGAAGGTTAAGTGGCGTGCGTATTACCAGAGGCGGAACGGCAGTAAGTACAACAACTTAGTTGCGCTGTCCACCTACGGCAAGATCGTTCGCGGTATTGCTACGGGCGACAACGACTATTTTACATTTGATGAGAAGAAGAAAAAAGAATTCGGCATTCCAGATACATGTTTACTTCCCTGTATCACCAAGGCGACTCACGCAGACGCATCGTTTTTCACCCAGGACGACTTTGACGATCTCCGGCATAAGGGAAAAAGAGTCTTTCTCTTGAACGCAGCCGAAGCCGCATATCCTGCGGTACTGGAGTATATTGCACTGGGCGAAAAACGAGAAGTCAATACCCGCTATTTGACGAGCCACAGGACCCCGTGGTTTGCGCTCGAGAATCGACCGCCAGCGCCGATCCTCGTGACTGTCTTTAATCGGAATGGTCTTCGCTTTGTGCGCAACGAGGCGGGTGTACGGAACTTAACCTGTTTCCATAGTTTCTACATCAATATGCTGGCAATGCATCGGCTAGATGTCCTGATGGCGTACTTAATCACGGACGTATCACGAGAGATATGCAACGATGATCGTCGAGAATACGGCGGCGGGCTCAAGAAATTCGAGCCGAACGATCTCAATCAAGCCAAGGCTCTTGACCTGGAGATCATTGACCCACATACGGAGAACATGATCGTCCACGTTTATAACGAGTATCGCGCGTCAGTGCTGCGGCATCGGCCTGATCGACGTTTGCACGAAAAACTGAATGATCTCTTTTTCCGACTTTTGGTACGGTAATCCAGGCACATCACGGGCGAAGGGCTTAAGCGTGGGCTGCCTGCGTGCGTACGCAGCTTCGGATTGAAATGGAGTCAGGAATGCGACCACAAACCATGCGTCTGGAAGGGCTTGAGCGGCAGTTAATCTTCAATCGCCTGCGCGCGGTGATCGGGGAGCGCTGGGAGCTACCCGGCCTGATCGAAGGGCTGGCATTGCCTGAGGGCAGCCGGTGTCTGGAGATTGGAACCGGGACCGGTTGGGGAACCTTAGGCGTCGCGCGTCACATTCGCCCGGCGCTGATGGTCGCCACCGACTACGACGCGGACATCTTGCCGATGACTCGCCACTACTTCGATCAGCAGCGCGTCGGGGAGCGAGTCGTGATGGCCCAGGCGGATGCCAAGCAGTTGCCCTTTCGGGATCACACCTTTGATCTGGTGCTCGGCCTGTATGTCTTGCATCATGTGATGGGCTACCGCGAGGCGCTGGCGGAGATCAAGCGTGTCACCAGGCCGGGCGGCTGGTTCGTCTGGATCGATCCGATCAGGCCCGCGTCCTCCTCTGCGCTGGTCAAGCGGATCTGGCCCTCGTGGCTGGCGACCGAAAAAGAGCTGGCGCTGATGCTTGAGGAAGCAGGCTTTTACGTCGAGCGCTGGTCGCGTATCCTCAGCTTCTCCCGTGTCGTCGCTCGCACAGCCGCCTAGCGCTGCCGGACCATAGCAGGCAGCTCGCCAGCGAGCGGCTCCTGGGACGCTCGTCTGCGCTACCCGGAAACCGCTCGCTGTGCCTCAGGCTGTCGGGCGCTGAAACGCTTAGATGTTCAGCTCCACGGGCTGCGCCTGCATGATCTCCACGGGCTGCTCGCGCGCCTGGCTGCCCAGCCGAAGCGTCAGAAGCAGTGCCAGGCCAAAGCATGGCGCGAGTATCAGGAAGAGCGCATTGCGCGATCCCAGCAGATCAAAGATCGCTCCAGACAGAAATGGCCCGACTGTCCCGCCCAGGCCATCGCAGAGAAAATACAGGCCCGTGAACGTCCCGACATTCGTCACCGCCGCGCGCTCGACGATCAGCGGATAGGCATTCAGCATGGCGACCGCCATGCTGAGGCCAAATAAGAACATGAACGGGTACATCCCGCTGACCGTCGTCGGAATCGTGTGCAGGCAAAGACTTACCACAACCAGCCCGCTCAATCCCAGCACCATCATCTTTTGTCGATTGAAGCGGGTGCCCAGAAAGCTGATGGGAAGGATAAAGAATAGGGTGGTCAGGCCCATGACCATGATCGGACTTGTCGCCTCATCCATGCTCACCTGAAAGCGCGCCGCGGTGTGGACCGGAAGCCAGGTAAAGAAGCTGTTGAAGCTAACATAGAAGGTAAACGTGACCAGCAGGATCAGGATCGTCGATCGATCGCGCAGCCTGATCATGAATCGTAGTGCCGAGATAATGCTCTGTGGCGTGTGCTCGACCGCGTCCACTGCTGGAAGGGGCGGCTCTTTGAACAGGAGCGCGAAGGCGAGCATGCCTACCAGACTTGCGCCGGCACCGAAAAGAAAGGTATAGCTTGGGTCGAGCGCATAGAGCTTCTGGCTCGCCATCAGTCCGATCGGAACCGCAATGCTCATGATAAAGGTGACAACACCATAGGCGTTTCCCAGCAAGCGTCGCGGCACACTATCCGACACCAGCGCCAGGCCCGTCCCCCGATACATGCTGATCCCAAGAAAGAGCACCGCCGAGGCCAGAAACATCGGAATCCCACCCAGCGCCCGACCGATTGGAATGCCGATCAGTCCCAGGATTGCGAAGGCCAGCCCAAGGATCACAAACGGCCTGCGACGCCCCCAGCGTGTCTGCGTGCGATCACTGAGCGCCCCAAAATACGGCAGCAGTGTGAGCGCCAGGAAGTTATCGATGCCCATGATGACCCCAATCAGCGCGCTGCTCGTCAGAAAGTCGGACCAAAATTGGGGCATAAACGAGCTGTACGTTGGCTCGACCGCACCCACGGCAAACATAAATGTTCCTAGAATCATCAACTGACCCCAGGGGAGCCGAGCGTGCTTGCCGTCTTCCGCGCTGCTGGGAGCCGATGGTGCTTCTGCGCTCATGGATCCTCCTTAGAGGTGTGGTGGAAACAAGGGCGCTGAGGATCGGGAGCGTGCATTCCCGACTCGCCGTTGTACCTGTACTACGAAACCTGTGGGTCGGTCCAGTATCGCAGAAGTAGTCACGTGTCTATAGACACAAAAGGACCACACCGGGATAATCCCAATGTGGCCTCTCGCTTGTGCCGTTATGCGTCAGAGATGGCAGAAAACGTGTGAAACGAATTCTGCGTCCCCACAACTCTAGAAAGCTCATGCTTGGTGGACCGGCTGGGACTCGAACCCAGGACCCTCGGCTTAAAAGGCCGCTGCTCTACCGACTGAGCTACCAGTCCTCGCGCAGCATTATACCTACACTTCTGCTTTCGCGCAAATAAAGCCGCAGCAGCAGCGCGCCAACGTCAGGCTCAAACGGGCAGCGCGTAATGATAGAACCCACTATCTCGCCGCCAGCCCAACGCCTCGTACAGCCGTTGCGCGGGATTATCAACCGCCGTCTCCAGCACCAGGCCCTTAGCGTCCGTTTGGACGGCGAATTGCCGGGCGTGCTCCAGCAGAGCGCGCGCCACACCGCGCCGCCGTGCCTCCGGCGCGACGAAGAGATCGTTCAAAATCCAGAGCCGCCGCAGCACGACCGAGGAGAACGTGGGATAGAGCTGGGTAAACCCCACAGCCGCCGCGCCGCCAAACGCCACAAAGATCACCGACTCGTCGGCGCTGATGCGCTCCTGCAAAAACCGCCGCCCGGCCTCTATGTCGGATACCTGGCCGTAGAATTGCCGGTAGCCGTCGAACAGCGGCGCGACCAGATCGATATGGTCGGGCTGTGCGCGAGTAACCTCGATCCGATCAATCATACTACCCTCCCTGGTATAATACCCTGACCCTTAGGCTAACATGACCTGCGGCGATCCAGCGATCGGCAACGCGCCCAGGCTACTGTACCATGTATTTGCTACAGTATCCTTACCGGAAGCGGCAAGCAGCGCGACGGCACGCGCATTGAGCGCTCAGGCCAAGGCAGGCTACCTATCGTCCTGGGAGAGGCTCGCTCAATCCCCTGGTGCGCGCGTTTCCCCAGGCATTTCGCGGCGGGACCATCGCCAAGATCGCCGGTTGTAGCGCCAGATAATATTGTTTCTTGGCAATATTCCGAGTGAGTATTAGGACTAAGTGACTATGGGTAGGTATGTTGAGATGGAATACAATACGCAAAGTCCTACTTTTTAACAAAAATTAAACCGCATGATTTTTGCAGGAAAGTGGGGCGATTCTTGAGATCCTGTCGAGCACCACAACCCTAAGGAATAGCTTGCGCTGTACTGTACACAGGTACTCCAGAGCGCTGCGGGCGTATCGATTCGCCAGTTGATACACCAGAGCGACACTTAAGCAAGCTTGAGTGTCGCCTTGCTATTTCTATCACCATGACTTTAGCGTTTCGCTGCACTATTACGAAGAGAAACCAACGCTATGGCCCATACACTACCCTGTGGACATCATGTTGCCCACGACCACCAGCCTCACTACTGTGATTACCTGCGGCTGAGCGAGCTCCTCCAGCTCCAACCACCCGCCGAGCAGCTTCGTCACCCCGATGAGCACCTCTTCGTAACGACTCACCAGAGCATTGAGATCTGGTTCAAGCAGATTATCTTCGAGCTCCAGCGCTGCATAGAGTCGCTCGATAGCGATAACGTTGGCCTGGCGATCTGGCTGATCCGCCGCATCAACCGGATCAGCGCGATCCTCACCACAACGCTCCAGCTCATGGATAGCATGGCTCCCTCGGATTTTTTTGCTTTTCGGCCATATCTTGCCCCGGCTAGCGGCGCTGAGAGCCAGCAGTTTCGCGAAATCGAGTTGCTCGTCGGGGTGCGCAACCCTGAGTACCGCTGTGCGCTGGAACGTTTGGGCCAGGAGCCGGGACAGCCTGCCACCCGGATGTGGACCGAGCGCATGCAAGCGCTGTGGGAGAGTCGTTCGCTGCGGGCGGCGCTGCTGGAGCTATTCGAGCGCCGCAAGCTCGCGCCGGAGGATGTCTACGTGGTCGCGCCGCAGCCGAATCCCGACGCCGATCTGTTCTTGCTGATCGAAGAGCTGCTCGACTTCGACGAGGCGATGACCCTGTGGCGCGCCGCCCATGCGCGGATTGCCGAGCGCGCGATCGGCCCGATTCTCTCCGGCACCGCGCACTCTTCAGGCATCAGCCATCTTGAAGCCACGATAGCCAGCCGACGGTTCTTTCCTGAGCTGTGGCAGGCGCGCACGCGCCTATGGGAGCAGCGCGTCAAGGCCATTGGCTCCTCTGCAGAACACGCATGCCCCCGTCTACCATCATCCTTCACGCCAGCACCAGGATCAGCCCATGAGTAGGGCAGCAGACGACATCGCCGATCGGCTGTGCGATGAGGCAGCGCCGCATGGAGTGCGCAGCGTGCGTCCAGCACGCCGATCATCGTCTGCGTGTCCATCATCTGCAAGCATCCTGGGTGGCATCATCATACTAGCGACACGTGGAGCGGATCATTATGATCGAGGTTGAGCAGCAGCAGGTTCCTGTAGCATGGAACGCGACTGACGCAGTTTATCCGGCTCATGCCTGTGTGCATGAACTATTCGAGGCCCAGGCCGAACACACCCCGAACGCGATTGCCATCGTCTTTGGCGATCACCATCTGACCTACCGCCAGCTCAACCAGCGCGCCAACCAACTGGCGCATCAGCTCCAGTCGCGTGGCGTCGGTCCTGAAACCCTCGTGGCGCTCTGCCTGGATCGCTCGCTGGAGATCATGGTGGCGATCCTGGCCGTGTTCAAGGCCGGCGGTGCCTACGTGCCCCTCGATCCGGCCTATCCCGCCGAGCGCCTGGCCTTTATGCTCGCCGACACCCAGGCCCGCGTGCTGATTACCCAGCCCCACATCCGCACCCACCGCTTCAATTCCACGGCGGAGGTCCTGCTGCTCGACGGCACCTGGCAAAGCCTCGGCCACGAGTCCACCGCCAACCCCGTCAGCAGCGTCACACCCGACAACCTGGCCTACACGATCTACACCTCCGGCTCGACCGGACAGCCCAAAGGCGTGCTGATTGCCCATCGCGGATTATGTAATCTTGCCACGGTGCAAGCGTTGGCGCTCGGCGTGCCGCCCGATAGCCGCATTCTTCAGTTTGCCTCCTTCGGCTTCGACGCCTCGCTCTGGGATGTGACGATGGCGCTGCTGACCGGCGCGACGCTGTATATCGCGCCCGTCGACGCGCGCGCGCCCGGTGGCGCGTTGAGCCGCCTGCTGCGCGAGCAGCAGATCACGATCGCCACGCTGCCGCCCGCCGTGCTCGCGGCGCTCTCGCCCGACGAGGTACCGGCGCTGCAAACGATCGTCTCGACCGGCGAGGCATGCACGAGCGAGATCGTGGCGCGCTGGAGCGGGGCGGGGCGGCGCTTCTTCAACGGCTACGGCCCGACCGAGACGACGGTCGGGGCGACGATCGGGGAGTGCGATGGGCAGGACCACAGGCCGTCGATCGGGCGACCCTTCGCCAACATGCAGGTCTATCTGCTGGATCAGGCGATGCAGCCGGTGCCGGTGGGCGTGCCCGGCGAGGTCTATGTCGGCGGCGTGGGCGTAGCGCGCGGCTATCTGAACCAGCCTGCGCTCACGGCAGCGCGATTCCTGCCCGATCCATTCGGCTCCAGGCCGGGAGCGCGGCTCTACAAGACGGGTGATCTGGCGCTGTATCGGCTTGACGGCACGCTTGAGTTCGTCGACCGCGTCGATCGTCAGGTTAAAATCCACGGCTACCGCATCGAGCTGGGCGAGATCGAGGCCGTGCTGGCGCAGCATCCCGCCGTGCGCGAGAGCGCTGTGCTGGTGCGAGAGGAGACGCCCGCAGGCGGGCACCCGGCAGGCGATCACCCGACCAAACGGCTGGTCGCCTATGTGGTCCAGAGCGATCAGGAAAGCACGCAGGAGCAGATCGCGCAGTGGCAGGATCTTAGCGATGAAACCTATCGTGAGCGCTCCGCCAACCACGACCCGACGCTCAACTTTGTAGGCTGGAACAGCAGCTACGACGGGCTGCCGCTGCCCGAGGCTGCGATCCGCGAGCTGGTCGAGCATACCACGGAGCGGATTCTGGAGCTGCGCCCGGAGCGCGTGCTGGAGATCGGCTGCGGCACGGGCATGCTCCTCTTTCGGATCGCGCCGCACTGCCGCGAGTACTGGGCTACCGATTTCTCGCGTGAGGCGCTGCGCTACCTTGAGCAGCAATTAGAGCGACATAGCCAGCCGCTACCGCCGATCACGCTGCTTGAGCGCGCGGCGGATAACCTGACGGAGATCCCGGCGCAGCGCTTCGATGTGGTCGTGATCAACTCCGTCGTGCAGTACTTTCCCAGCATCGACTATCTGCTGCACGTGATCGAAGGCGTGCTGAAGCTGGTCAGGCCCGGCGGGCGGATTTTCATCGGCGACGTGCGCAACCTGGAGCTGCTGTCGGCGTTTCATACGGCGGTCCAGCTTCACCGCGCGCCGGACACGCTCTCGATCAAGCATCTGCGGCAGCGCATCCAGAAGCACCTGGCGCTGGAAGAAGAGCTGGTCGTCGCTCCCGGCTTTTTCTATGCCCTGCAAGCGCATCTGCCGCGCATCAGCCAGGTCACGACGCAGATCAAGCCTGGACGCTTCCATAACGAGTTTACGCAGTTCCGCTACGATGTCGTGCTGCATGTCGAGGAGCCGCAGCCGCAGATCGTCGAGTGTCCCTGCCTGGACTGGGAGCATCATCTGCTGACGCTCGATACGCTGCGGCAGACGCTCCAGGCCAGGCAGCCCGATCGGCTGCTGGTGCGGGGCCTGCCCAATGCCCGTCTGACCGAAACCATGCGTGCCCTCGATCTGCTGGCCTACGCCGAAGAGTCGGCAACCGTCGGCGAGCTACGCGCGGCGATCCAGGCCGTGGCGGCGGACATGGAGCCCGACGCGATCTGGTCGCTGAGCGTGGAGCTGGGCTATACCGCCAGCATTATGTGGACGCCCGGCGGCTCGACCTATGAGGTCGTCTTTGAGCGCCCCGCCGACCGCGCGCTCGTGGTTGCCGCACCGCTCGCCAGCCGCTTAGCGGCGGCCCGCGTGGGAGAGTCCTGGAGCAGCTACGCCAACCGGCCCAGGCCGCGCAAGATCACCCAGCAACTCGTGCCCGAACTCCGGCGCTACATGCAGGAGCGCTTGCCGACGCATATGGTACCGTCGGTGGTTGTGGTGCTCGACGCGCTGCCGCTGACGATCAACGGCAAGGTCGATCGCGCCGCGCTGCCCGCGCCCGACGTGACGCGGCCCGACCTGAGCAACGCCTTTGTCGCGCCACGCGACGCCGTTGAGCTGCAACTGGTGCAGATCTGGGAGGAGGTCTTGCAGCTTCGCCCGATCGGCGTGGACGATAACTTTTTCGATCTCGGCGGCCACTCGCTGCTGGCGGTTCGTCTGCTCAGCAGCATTCAGGAAATCTTCGGCCAGGAGCTGCCGCTCTCGACGCTCTCGCACGAGGCGACGATCGCGCAGCTTGCCGCCGTGCTGCGCAGGCCAAGCCAGCCCCGGCTGCAATCGCCGCTGATCCGCATCCAGCGCGGCGGCGAGAAACGCCCGCTCTTCTGCATCCATCCGGTCGGCGGCTCGGTGCTCTCCTACGCCGATCTAGCGCGACATCTCGATCCTGAGCAGCCGATCTACGGCATCCATATCGCCGATATTGCCGATCCGGCGACGATCCCGGCCAGCATCGAGGAGCTGGCGACGAATTATATCGAGATCATGCGCAGCGTTCAGCCCGAAGGGCCGTACCTGCTCGGCGGCTGGTCGTTCGGCGGGCTGGTCGCTTTCGAGATGGCGCGACAGCTCAACGCGCGCGGCCAGCAGGTGGCGCTGCTGGCGCTGATGGATACCTGGGCACCGCTGCCGGGCAACGTGCTGGCCGACTATTCCGATGAGGCGACGCCCTTCAGCTTCTTCGCCAAGGATCTGGAGCATCGTTTCGCGCGGCGGCTGCCGCTGCTGACGGACGACGAGCTACGCCTGCTCGATCCCGATACCCGCCTGCGCTATCTGCACAAGCTCGTGCAGCTTGCCGCCGATCTTGCGCCCGATTATAGTATCGAGCAGATTCAGCAGCAGATCCGGATCTACCAGGCCAATCTGCGCGCTGCGGATGCGTATCAGCCAAAAGGTACCTATCCCTACCAGATAACACTCTTTCAGGCTAAAGAACCATTTTCAGCGCATCCGCCAGCCGATACATTAGGCTGGGACCAGCTTACCGCTGAGCCGGTGGCGCTGTACAGCGTGCCGGGCAACCATCTGACCATGTTTAGCGAGCCGCACATCGTGGTGCTTGCCGAGCGGCTTCAGCACTGTCTCGATCAGGCTCATGCGCATGATCTGGGCTTCGTCCCGGCGTTGTCTCAAGCCCAATCGGTATAGGAAGAACCAAGCACGAAGGAAAGAACCAAGAACCAAGAGCCAGAAACTCGGAACTTTGAACTTTGAACTCGAAACAAGGGGCAAGGCTTTTATCAGGATGGACACATCGATCCACAATCTCGATCACCACGCAACCGACCAGCGCGAGCCCGGCGCAGCGCTGCCCGATGCCCAGGAGCTGCTGCGGCTGGTGATGGAGCATATCCCGCAGCTCGTCTTCTGGAAAGACCGGCGCTCGGTCTACCTGGGCTGCAATCGCAGCTTTGCGCGCGCCGCCGGAGTGGACGCGCCCGCCGCGATCGTCGGGAAGCGCGATGAAGATCTGCCCTGGCGCGATCAGGCGGAGACGTATCGCAGGCACGACCGGCGGATTCTGGAGATCGTCGCGCCGGAGCTGCACGTCGAGGAGACGCAGCCGCGCGCCGATGGCTCGACCGTGCGGCTCCGCACGCGGCGGCTGCCTCTGCACGACGCGACCGGCCAGGTGGTCGGCATCGTCGGTATCTGCGAGGAGATCAGCGAGTCGCGTCAGGAGGCCACACAGCGGCAGCGCGCCGCTGCGCTGGCGAAGCTGCTGCAAGCGATTGCGCTGATCACCAGCGAGGCGACGGATATTGTCACGGTGATGCAGAGCTGCATTGAACAGATCTGCACGCATCTGGACTGGCCGGTCGGCCATGTCTATTTGAGGACACTCACCGCGAGCGGCGGATTAACATCGACCGGCGTCTGGCATATCGATCAGCCTGAGCGCTACGAGCCGCTACGGAAGCTGACCGATGAGCTGCCGCTGGTTCCGGGCGTTGGGCTGTGCGGACGGGTGCTTCAGACCGCCAAGCCCGAATGGCTCGCGCATGTCGTCGTCGATCCCGCCGTGCCGCGCTCGCAACTGGCATATGACATCGGCATCAAAACTGCCTTTGCCTTTCCGGTGCTGGTCGGGACCGAGATCAAAGCGATCCTTGAGTTTCTCTCCGATCAGGTTGTCGAGCCGGACGAGACGGTGATCCAGGTGATGATTCAAATCGGCTCGCTGCTGGGCCGCGTGATCGAGCGATCGATCGCCGAGGCGCAGCTTCGAGCCAGCGAGCAGCGGCTCCAGGATATTCTCGATAACTGCCCGTCATCGATCTATGTCAAGGACGTACAGGGCAGGTATCTGCTCGCCAACCGCCAGTTCGAACTGTGGTTTGGCTTCGATCGCAACACGATCAGGGGCAAGACCGACTTTGATCTGTTTCCGCTGGAGATCGCCGAAGACTGGCGCGCCAATGATCTGCGCGTGCTCGCCGAAAGGCGCTCCGAGGAGGCCGAGGAGGATGCTCCGCAGCCGGACGGGCTGCATAGCTACCTGTCGCTTAAGTTTCCGCTGATCGACGCCTTCGGCGAGCCGTATGCGGTCTGTGGTATCACCTCGGATATTACCGGGCGGAAGCGCGCCGAGGCCGAGCAGCAGCGGCTTCAGGAAGAGATCATCCAGCTCCAGGCATCCACGCTGCGCGAGCTGTCCACGCCGCTGATCCCGATCACCGATCAGGTAATGGTCATGCCGCTGATCGGCGCGATCGATACGCAGCGCGCGCGGCAAATGCTCGACGCCGTGCTGCATGGCGTGCAAACCAGCAGGGCGGAGCGGGTGATCGTCGATATTACCGGAGTGACCGTGGTCGACTCGCAGGTGGCGGCGACGCTGATCGACGCGGGGCGCGCGCTGCGGCTGCTGGGCGCGCAGATGATCCTCACCGGCATCCGGCCCGAAGTTGCTCAGACGTTGATCGGGCTGGGCATGGACACCGGCGACATCGTGACGTACAGCACGCTCCAGAGCGGCATCGCCACCGCGCTGCGGCCCCGCGCATAAGCTGCAACGTTTGACGCACTGGGAGGCGCACCGTATAATCGCCGCAGCCGGGTGCGCCGCCAGGCCGACGTGATGCATGAGCGCATGGAGGAGCGATGAAGCTAGCCGTCTTTGTTGTCGATAATTCCAGAGCTGATGCCAGCGTAGACGCGCTGGTTGGGCAGGGCTTTCGCGTCACACGGCTGGCGAGCACGGGCGGATTTCTACGGCGGGGCAATACCACGCTGCTGGTTGGCCTCGAAGATCACGAGATCGACCGGGCGCGCAAGATCGTCCACGATGCCGCTCCCGAATCGCTGTTGATCGCGCTTGATCTGGAGCGCTACGAGCGGCTGTGAGGCTGGTCTATGTCGCCAGCGGGATCGTCGTGCCCGGCTCGTACGGCGGCTCGACACATACATTCGAGGTCGCGCACGGCCTGGCGGCGCTCGGCCACGAGGTGCATGTCGTGGCGCATCACCCGGCCCGCCGCGTCGCAACCTTCGTTCGGCCCCACAGCGTCGCGCTGGAAAACTTCTGCCTGCACTACATCGATCTGCCCAAGCCGCTGAGCCTGCTGTCCTACCCGCAGATCGCGCGGCTGGTGCGGCGCATCCGCCCCGATGCGCTGATCGAGCGCTACTACAATCTAGCCGGAGCCGGAATGCTGGCGGCGCGCCGGGCGAAGATCCCCAGCCTGCTTGAGGTCAACGCGCTGATCGTCGATCCGCCCGCTGTCTTCAAACGTCGCCTCGATGACCGGCTGGGGAGTCCGCTGCAACGCTGGGCCGTGGCGCAGTGCCGCATGGCCGCGCGGATCGTCACGCCGCTGCATACCACAGTGCCGCCGCAGATTCCACGCGACACGATCGTTGAGCTGCCCTGGGGCGCAAACGTCGATCGCTTTCGTCCGCGGGCGGAGCTTGCAGCAGAGCAGCCCAGGCTGCGGGCCGAGCTAGGCATCCCGCCGGATCGCGCGGTGGTCGTCTTTCTGGGATCGTTCCGGGCCTGGCACGGCGTCGGCGATTTCATCGCGGCAGGGCTGCGCCTGCTGGATGCGGGCGAGAACGTGCAGATGCTGCTGATCGGCAGCGGGCCGGAGCGCGCCACAGCCGAGGCCGCTACCGGTCGCTGGCGCGATCGTTTCAGCTTTGCCGGAAGCGTCGCGCATGATCTCGTGCCGCGCTACCTGGCGCTGGCCGATGTCGGCGTCGCGCCCTTCAACACCGCGCCGCATCCGGCGTTGCGCGCCGCAGGCTTTTTCTGGTCGCCGCTCAAAATCTACGAGTACATGGCGATGCAGATTCCGGTCGTCACGGCGAATATCCCGCCGCTCGACAGCATCATCCGGCTCGGCCAGGAGGGCGAGCTTTTCCGCGAGGGCGATGTCGCCGATCTGGCCGAGGCGATCCGGCGGGTGCTGCGCGCGCCCGACCGGGCCGCAATGGGCCTGCGCGCCCGTACGCGGGTGGTGGAGCGCTACTCGTGGCAGCGGCACTGCGCCGAGCTTGATTGCATTCTCCAGGCGATGACGCAGGAGCGGCGCGGTGGATGAGCTGCATGTGCTGATGCCGACCGATGTCTTTCCGCCGGTCGCGGGTGGTTCGGGATGGAGCGCCTATGCGCTGGCGCGGGCGTTGCAGGCGCGCGGCCATCGGGTTACGGCGATCGTGCCGCAGCGCGGCGCTCCCGGCACGCGGCGGCGCGCGCATGGCGGCGTCCCGGTGATCGACGTGGGCTACCGCGCGCCGAACGTGCCCTTTGTGCAGAACTACTATCGCTTCGAGCGTCTGTGGCCGGTTCTGCGCGATGTGCTGGTGGCGGAGGCGCGGCGCGACCGCAGCCGCCCGATCGTGATCCACGCTCAGCACGCGCAGACCGCACCGGCGGCGGTGCTGGCCGCCCGCGCGCTTGACGTGCCGGTCGTGGCGACGATCCGCGATGCCTGGCCGTGGCACTACTTCGCCACGGGGCTGCTCGGCGATCGGCTGCCGTTCGAGCGGCAAAGCTGGGCGACCGCCTGGCTCGATCTGATCGGCAGGCTGGGTCCGCTCAAGGGCATGCTGGCGGCTGCGGCGATCCCGTATATGCGCAGCCATCTACGGCGGCGGGCCGCGCTGCTGGCGCAGGCCGACGCGGTGATCGCCGTGAGCGGCTATATTCGCCGCAAGCTGCTGCCGATCGTACCCGACGCACGCCTGCACGTGGTGCCGAATCTGGTCGATCTTGAGGAGACGAGTCGTATCGTGCAGACGCCTTCGCGGCACACGCCTGATCAGCCGTTCGTGCTGTACGTCGGCAAGCTCCAGCGCAACAAAGGCGCGCACCTGCTGCCGGAGGCGCTGGGTACCGCCCGCGCGCTGCGGGGAGCGCTGCCCCGGCTGCTGATCGCTGGCAACGGCGAGCTTGAGGCGGAGCTGCGGCGCGAACTTGAAGCGCGCGGCCTCGGCTATCAGATCCTCGGCGGCTGGATCGACCACGACGAGGTGCTGCGGCTGATGCGTCAGGCGGATGTGCTGCTCTTTCCGTCGGCCTGGGGCGAGCCGCTGAGCCGCGTGCTGCTTGAAGGTCTAGCGGTCGGCGCGTGTATCGCAGCGATCGATACCGGCGGCACGTCCGACGCGATCCTCGACGGTGTGAGCGGCGCGCTGGTTCGGGATGCCGAAAGCCTGGGTCGTGAGCTTGTCGGGCTGCTCGACGATGCGGCGCGGCGCGAGCAGTTGCGCGCGGGAGCGCTGCGGATCGCGCGGGAGCGCTTCGCGCCTGAGGTGGTCGCGGCGCAGGTCGAGGCGGTCTATCGCGCCGCACAGGGGCGGCATCAGTCGGCAACATCTTTTGAGCCACGCTGAGCGGACCACCCGCAGCCTTACCGCATACGGAGCCAATCAGATGCAGCAAATCGCCATCACCTGCCAGGGGCCGCGCACGATCGGGTTCGTGCAGGAGCCGATGCGCGCCTTGCAGCCCCACGAGGCACGAGTCCGCACGCTCTACTCCGGCATCAGCGCAGGCACCGAGCTCACGCTCTACCGAGGAAGCAATCCTTATCTCCATAAGCGCTGGGATAGCGCGCTGCGGCTGTTCCACGACGATTCGCAGCAGGCGACCGCCTATCCTATCGCCAACTGGGGCTACGAAGAAGTCGGCGAGGTCGTCGAGATCGGCAGCCAGGTGTCGGATCTTGCGCCGGGCAGCATTGTGTACGGCACCTGGGGCCACCGCACGAGCGCGATCGTGGATGGGGCGTTCGTTCGCGCGCGGCAGCTTCCACCCGGCGCCGATCCGCTGCTGGGCATCTTCTCGCACATCGGCCCGATCGCGCTCAACGCGATCCTCGACAGCGCGATCCGGCTGGGCGAGACGGTCGCCGTGTTCGGCCTCGGCGTCGTCGGGCAATTGGTGGCACAGCTCGCGCGGCTGTCAGGAGCCGAGGTGATCGGCGTGGATCTGGTGCCGCAGCGCTGCGATCTGGCGCGTCGGCTTGGCATCGAGCAGGTGCTCGACGGCACTGCGGTCGAGGCGGATCGGGCGATCAAGGAGCTGACGGCAGGCCGGGGCGCTGACGTATGCATCGAGGCGTCCGGCTCCGCACGCGCGCTGCATCAGGCGATTCGCGCCTGCGCCTACTCGTCGAAGGTAGTGGCGCTCGGCTTCTATCAGGGCGAGGCCGCTGGGCTTCGGCTGGGCGAGGAGTTTCATCACAACCGCATCGCGCTGGTCTGCTCGCAGATATCCGGCATCGCTCCTGAGCTACAGCATCGCTGGGATCGGCTGCGGCTGGTCCAGACGTTTATGCGGCTGGCGATCGCGGAGAAGCTGCCCGTCAAGCCGCTGATCACGCATCTGGTGCCAGCCGCCGAGGCTCCGCTGCTCTTCAGCCTGCTGGATACGCAGCCGAGCAGCGTGCTCCAGGCCGTGCTCGATTTTCGGACGGAGCTGCCCGATACGCTGCTCGACGCGCGATCGGCCTCGTAAGCGCGCGGAAAGGACCGGCGCGTGTTCGCGGCACTACTTCAGGAGGCAAGTTCATGAAGATCGCCATGATCGGCGCTGGCGGTGTTGCAGCCCGTCACCTGAGCGTCC
>DASUTC010000182.1 GCA_036374795.1 Herpetosiphonaceae bacterium | reverse complement strand
ACGATCGAGCACGAGGCCGCGCATAACCTGGGCCTGTCGCATCCGCACGACGGCTCCTACGGCGTCGATAAATGCAAGACGGGTCCGAACACCGGGAAGTGGGCCTGCTACTGGAGCGGCCTGGGCTGGATGTACGACATCTCCGCCGCGCCGACGACCTACGCGATGAGCTATCGTCCGTACGAGGTCGAGGACCAGGACAATCTTCAGCGCGGGCACGTGGCCGAGTACCTGATCGCCGCGCAGGACGCGCTCCGCTCGCGGCTGGTCGAAGAGGCGCGCGCAGGCCGCACGACGCCTTCGGCGGCGTGGACCAATGATCTCAGCCGTATGAAGCAGTGGCGCGCGCAGGCCGCCGATCTCTTCAAGCAGGGCGACTATCTCCACGCCGAGTACGCGGCGCGCAACGCGGCGCTTGCAGCGCGCGGCATTCCGCAGACAGCGGCCAACACCTCCAACCCGAAGCTGCTCGAAGCGGGCCAGATCTTCTACTTCAACGTCAACCCGCAGGCGCAGCCTGTTCCAACGCCCAAGCCCGACCTGACGATCGCTGAGATCGTGGCGACGCAGAGCAAGCCCAAGCAGACCGTGCTGACGGCGACGGTGGCGAATACGGGCAACGCCGACACGCAGAATGTGGTGGTGCGCTTCCAGGACGGCGCGGCCGTGCTGGGCGAGAGCGCGCCGATCGCGCTGGCGAAGGGCACGTCGCAGGCGGTGAGCATCACCTGGGACACCAGGGGCGTTAGCGGCGAGCATGTGATCGCGGGCCAGGCCGATCCCGCCAACGCAGTGGCCGAGTCGAATGAGACGAACAACGCGGCGCAGCGGACGATCACGATTCGCGGTAATCGCGTCACCAACGGCTCGTTTGAGCAATCGGCCAGCGGCACGACGCCCGACAGTTGGAGCGGCTCGCAGGGCACGGCCTACGACACCAGCGGCGCGAACGCCAGCGACGGCAGCCGTGCGGTGAGCGTGACGGGCAATGGCGGCGCGGCCACGCTGCTCAATCCGACGTGGACCTCAGCGCCGATCGCGGTGACGGCGGGCCAGACCTACAGCCTGGCGATGACGATCAAGACTCAGGGCGTGTCGTCCGCGCCGAGCTTGCAGGTGACATACCTGGATGCGGCGGGAACGGTGCTCAGCAGGGTATCGGGCATCGCCACCACGATCACCGGCGATAGCGCCGCTCAGCAGGTGCTAGGCCAGCTCACAATCCCGGCTGGCGTCTCGCAGGTGCGGATCACGCTGACCGGCTTCGGCGCGACCGACCTCGCGACGCGCGGCACGGTCTGGTTCGACGACGTGTGGCTGTGGTAGCTCTGCGGCACTAGCCGCTGATCCAGGCGATGGGCACGGAATCAGCCAGCCGCGCCCTTCCGCCTCCCTGTGGCACAGAACCCGATCCTTAGCTGGATCGGGTTCTGTGTTCGTCGGCGAGCGACGAGGCCAGGCTGGACTACATCAGCGAGGCATCGACCTCGATCTGGAGGCTGCCGCGCAGCGCGTTCGACACGGGGCAGCCCTGCTCGGCCTCCTGCGCGATCTGCTTAAACGTCTCCTCGTCGATGCCCTCGGCTCGTCCGCGCGTCTCAAGACGCATCTTCGTGATCTTAAAGCCGCTCGGCTGCTGCGGCGACAGCGAGCAGATCGCGCGAGTCTCGATCTGCTGCGGCTTGTAGCCTTTGCGTCCAAGCGTTCCGGCGAAGGCCATGCTGTAGCAGGCCGCGTGCGCCGCCGCGATCAGCTCTTCGGGATTGGTGCCGTGCGCCTGCTCGAAGCGGGTGGCAAAGCTATAAGGCGTGTCGTTGAGGACGCCGCTGGTGCTGCTGATCTGGCCGTTGCCGCCGCGAAGCTCTCCATTCCATACGGCGCTGGCCGTGCGTTCGATATCTGCCATGTTGGTCAGGCTCCCTCCTGCTAAAAGACCCTGGTACGCCGATGCGGTACCGGCTCCTAGTGTAGCACCAACTGTGCCTATCGCAACTTGGAGCGGCCTGCCTACGCGCCCAGCTTATAGCCGAACTTGCGGAGAAGCTGCGTGCGCCAGGCGATTCCGGCCTCGTCCTCGACGCCGAGCGGCGGGAAGCCGTCGACTACGCCCAGGATGGCGCGGCCCTGGCCCGTCTCGGCGATGATGACCTCGGTGGGATTGGCCGTCGCGCAGAAAATTCGGCAGACCTCAGGCACGGCCTTGATCATGTTGAGCACATTGATCGGATAGAAGCCCTCGCCGAGCGCGACGATAAAGCAGTGTCCTGCCGCGATCCGCAGCGCATTCGACCGAGCGATCTCGATCAGATCGTCGTCGGTGCCGCTCCAGCGCACCAGCCGCTCCCCGGATGCCTCGCAGAACGCGATGCCGAACGTGATGCCGGGCACCGCGCCTACCAGCGCCTCGTGCAGATCTTCGACGGTCTTGATGAAGTGGGTCTGGCCCAGGATGAAGTTGAGCGCTTCGGGCTTCTCGATCGGGACCGTTACCAGTTCCATACTACATCTCCTGGCTATCGAACGTGTCGAGTAGATCAGCGTGCCGCATTCAGCGTGCCGCCGTCGACAGCCGCCTCGATCCGCGCGGCGCAGACCTTATACTCCGGGATCTTGGCGATCGGATCGAGCGCCGCGACGGTCAGATTATTCGCGTTCTGCGGGCCGGGAAAGTGGAAGTTGGCAAAGACGACGCCCGGCGCGACGCGATCGGTGATCAGCGCGCGCGCCGCCATCGTGCCGCGCCGCGACCGAACCAGGATCGGATCGGCGTGACGCAGCCCAAGGGCGCGCGCATCCTCCGGGCTGATCTCGACCAGCGGCTCAGGGCAGACCTCCATCAGCGCCGCAACCCGCCGGGTTAGCTCGCCGCCGTGCCAGTGATACAGCACACGGCCCGTCGTCAGCAGCAGCGGATACTCCGCGTCGGGCTGCTCGTGGGGCGGCAGGTAATCCACGGCGTGGAAGCGCCCCTTGCCGCGCGTAAAGCTGCCGACATGCAGGATCGGCGTGCCAGGATGATTGTAGCTTTTCACCGGCCAGTGAAGCTGCTCGCCGCGCTCTAGCCGGTCATAGCTCACACCCGCGTACGATGGGGTGAGCGCCGCGATCTCATCCATGATCTGCGCGGGCGCTGCGTAGTTCCAGCCCGCCCACTGGCCGGACGGCACGCGCGCTTGCAGCCGCAGCACGCGCCTGGCTAGCTCGGCAATGATCGCCCAGTCTGGCCGGGCCTCGCCCGGTGGATCGAGCGCCCGGCGAACGCGCTGGATACGCCGCTCGGTGTTGGTAAACGTGCCGTCTTTCTCGGCGAACGACGCGCCCGGCAGCAGCACATCGGCATACTCGGCAGTTGCCGAAGGCAGGATCTCCTGAACCACCAGGAACTCGCACGCCTCAAGGCAGGCGCGCGCGTTATTCGCGTCGGGCTCCGTCAGCGCCGGATCTTCGCCCATGATATACAGCGCGCGGATCGTGCCGTCGCCAGCGCGCGGCGTTAGCTCCGTCACCGTCAACCCCTGCTGCTGAGACAGCGCGGGATAAGCTTCTGTGCCCGTGAGCCGCCATGCGGCAGCAAACCTCTGCGCCGCCTCGACGCTGGCAACCGGCTGATAGCCGGGGTAGACGTTCGGCAGCGCGCCCATGTCGCACGCACCCTGGACATTGTTCTGTCCGCGCAGCGGGTTGACCCCGCCGCCCGGCACGCCCAGGTTGCCCAGGAGCATCTGGAGGTTGCCAAGGCTGAGCACGTTAAGCACGCCGCTGGTATGCTGTGTAATGCCCATCGCCCAGACGACCGCCATCGGGCGGCTGCGGGCCAGAATCTCCGCCGCGTGGTGCAGGTCTACCACTGCTACGCCCGTGATCCCCGCGACTACCTCCGGCGTGTAGCGCGCGACGGTCGCGCGAAACTCGTCGAAGTCCTCGCAGCGCTCGTCGATGAAGCGCTGATCCTGCCAGCCATTCGCCAGCACGATCTGCAAGATGCCGTTGATCAGCGCGATGTCGGTGCCGGGCCGCTGGCGCAGATGCAGCGTCGCAAACTCGGCCATGTCGATGCGGCGCGGATCGGCGACGACCAGCTTCATGCCGCGCCTGAGCACCGCCTGGCGGATCTGCGCGCCGAAGACCGGATGCTGCTCGGTGGTGTTCGAGCCGATGATCAGCATCGCCTGGGCGTGCTGCGTCACGTCGGTCATGGTGTTGCTCATCGCGCCGGAGCCGAAGCACATCGCCAGCCCCGCGACCGTCGAGGCATGACACAGCCGCGCGCAGTGGTCGACGTTGTGCGTGCCGAGCACCTGCCGCGCGAACTTCTGCATCAGATAGTTTTCCTCGTTGGTACACTTGGCCGACGCGAGTACCCCGATCGTGTCCGCGCCCGAATCGCGCCGCACCTGCTCCAGCTTCGTGGCGACAAGGTCGAGCGCGGTTTCCCAGCTTACGGCAGCCCACTCGCCACGGTCGGCTGGCCGAGCGCGTGGCGCCGTGCCTTCGAGCAGGTAGCGCCGCACCTGTGGCGTTCGCAGGCGCTCCGCATGGTTGACGTAGCCGTAGCCGTAGCGTCCTTTGACGCACAGCGCCATGCCGTTGACCGGTGCTGCGGGCGCCGACGTGACGCCGACGATCGTGTTGTCTTTGAGGTTGAGATCGAGCTGGCAGCCGACGCCGCAGTAGCTACAGGTGGTGCGCACCAGCCGATCGGGCTGTGGCAATCCCGCCGAGAGCTTATCGGAGAGCGCGCCAGTCGGGCAGTACGCCGCGCACAGGCCGCACGACTCGCAGCGGGCGGCGAGCATTGTGGTATCCGCTGCGGCCACGAGCCGCATGTCGCTGCCGCGCCCCGCCGGATGCCAGACGAAGCGACCCTGGATCTCGTTGCAGGCGCGGATACAGCGCGTACACAGGATACACCTGTTGAGATCGACGCGCACGAACGGATTGGGATCGCTATCGACCGCGCAGGGAGGCTCAGGCTCGATCCCCTCCGGCACCTGCGCGCCATAGCGCCGGACCAGGCGCAGAAACTCGGTGTCGCAGCCGTCGACGGGCGCGGTGTAGGAGCACAGCAGCAGGCTCAGGATGCCCCTGCGCGCCTCAGTCAGTGCGGGCGTCTCCGTCCGCACGACCATGCCGTCACGTATCCGCAGCGTGCAGGCCGATACCGGGTTGGGCAGACCGTCGACTTCGACCAGGCACAGGCGACACGAGCCGACCGGTGTCAGATCGGGGTGGTGGCAGAGCGTCGGGATGCTGATTCCGTGCTGCTGCGCTACCTGGAGCACGGTGTCGCCCGGCTGTGCGATAGCTGGATGACCATCGATCGTGAGGTTTACAGTCTTCATGGCGCTCTCTCATGCCTGATCTGTTGCAGAATCTCAGGAAGGGAAATCATTGGCGAATACCCCTTAACGCCCGGCCTGACAGTGCTCTATGGCGCATCGGGCCGTGTGTACGCGCCGCCGACGGATAGCACCGCTCGTAGACCTCCATCGTACAAGGAGCCAATCGCGCGCCTGGCATAGGTCTGCTCACCATCCGTATTAAATCCGCTACCAAAGCGGTTCGGGAGTTTCGAGTTCCCATTTGTTCTATGTTCTTCCATCTGTCGCTCTCCGTCGTCAAACCATTCCGCGTCGTGGTCCAGGTTTCACCTGGATTTGCGCTCACGCATGTATGCTGATAAGGCGGGGTATGCCCCGCGAGATTGTGGCTCGCGATCGTCGGAGGTGTGCCTATGCAAGCCTATAACTGCCTGATTCCCCTGGACGGCTCCGCTTTTAGCCGCCAGATCTTGCCGTTTGTGCGCCGTCTACTGCCACCTGAGCATTACACCATAACGCTGCTGCGGGTAGCAGCGCCGCCCGAAGGCGTAGGCGCTCTGCCGCCGCGCCCGCTTGTGGTCGACGGCATGGTGCTGCCGGAGTATGAGACAGCTCAGGATGCCGTGCTGGCGAAGCATCCGATCTATGCCTCGCAGGCCGATGAGAATGTCAGGGCCGCGCTTGAAGATGAGCTGCAAGCGGACGTGTACTATCTGGAGGCGGCAGGCTTTACCGTTAAGGTGCTGGTCAAACTGGGCGATCCCGCTGAGGAGATTATCGATCTGGCCGAGCAGGGCGGCAGCGATCTGGTGGCAATGGCAACTCATGGTCGCACCGGCCTGCCGCGCCTGGTGCTGGGCAGCGTGGCCGAGGAAGCGCTCCGGCGGCTTGCGGTCCCGGTGCTGCTCGTACGACCATTTGCCCATGTCAAGGTGAATGATCTGGCACAAGCTCGACCTTTCTAACTCTGGCTGTGGCTGCCGCGTCAATAGGCGCGGCGACCTCGCCGCGCGAGTGGCGGGCTTAAGGGAGTACATGCATTGCGGCGCTACCGTGTGGCTTGACGCCTACCCTGAGGCTTCGGCAGTGGTGCTCGCTGAGCTGGCGCAGGAGGTGCGATTATGACGGAAACCCTATGGCGTTACGTGATCGTTGGCCTGCTGGTGGTCCACGGTGTGGGCCATACGCTGGGATGGTGGTTCCTGGGCCATTCGTGGCTGCTGAGCGATCTTGTCGGCGGCGGCGCGCTCCGCGTGATCGGACTCGTGCTGTGGGCGCTGGTGGCGATCGGCTACCTGGGCGCGGCGATGGGGCTGTGGGTCTATCAGGGCTGGTGGCGTCCCGTGGCGATTACCATGTCGGCAATCTCGCTGGCCGGGCTGCTGGCCTTCTGGGATGTCTGGCCGCCTAACAAGTTTCCAGCCTTCGCCGTCGACATAGGCATCCTCGTAGCGTTGATCTGGGCGCACTGGCCGTCGCCTGATCTGGTCGGTGCGTAAGGCTGCCACTGCCGCAGGCTGTGGAGGAAGGAACGGGAATGTCAGGTACACAAACCAAGCGTGTGCTTCACGCCGCGCGCCGATCCGCCGACGCGGAGCGCAGGATGCTTACGCAAACACGCCGTAGCCGGTGCGCCGCTATAGGCCAGGGCCGGGGTAACGCCGTGATGCGGCAGTGTGACCCGCCATTCGCCACCAACGTCTCATGCGACTCGCGCAACCTCTACATCCGGCTGCTCCACCGTGAGATCGCGATTCCGCTTGCGCGGCTGCCGCGTCTGCTACAGATGACTCCAGCGCAGCGCCAGCGCTGGGAATTGCTCGATCACGGAATGCGTGTTCATTGGCCTGAGTGCGGAGTGAGCATCGCCATCGCCGACCTTTTAGACGCGACCCACGATGCCACACGCATCTGTGAGCACCTGGCTCGCTAAGGCCCCGTTTATGCCACCAGTCACGACATCACGCGGCGGTGCAGAAACCCTCGCACAACAAGCGGATTCCGCCAGGCCGATGCCGTAGGCGGGGGCTGGCGCGAGCCCTGGGCTGGACGCTGTAAGACAAGCGTTCAACCTCGCGCGCAGGTAGCTGTTCCTTCACCCACGGTTACGAGATCGCAACACACAATCTGCCCCGCGTCTGCTATGATCACAGTAAGCGGTTGAGCAGACAAGTAGATTATCCAGTAGGATATCGAACGAATGCTCAGCCGCATGAATCTCGTCACCATACCGGGAAGATGAGGCCGATATCACGTAAGGATGTCGGAAGCATCCTCGGTAATGATGAAACCGCAGCTAAGCGGTACGAACAGCTCCCCCCAGGAGGCTGAACGGAAGCTTGGCTGCGGTGTTTTTATTTCTCTGTGTGGTGTACGCCTCTTCACGCTTCCGCCCCGTGCCAGGCGTATCATTACTCAGAGGTGGTAGACAAGCTGCTACCATCTGTCATCTCTGTTTATCACCTCTGTCGATCACCATTTGAAAAGAAGGTCACTATGTTCAGCGACGATCATCGTGACGTGACGCAGCGGTGCTGCCTGCCGCTTATGGTGCTGCTTGCGGTGGCGGCGCTGGTGCTGGTGCTCGCCGATCGCGGCGTGCGCGCCCAGGCAACTATGCCCCCGCCGCCGATGTCCACCGCCGCGCCGGACTTCGCAGCGATTCCCGACACGGCGACAATCACCGAGACGATCGAAGCGGCGCTCGCCGCGTTCGAGCGCGCCACTCCTGACCAGCAGCCGGTCGCGCTGGACCAGGCGGCGATTGAGCAGATCGTGGCCTCGCCCTGCCGCCCGCTCAACCAGCAGACCTTCATCCCCTGCGTGCGGCGCACCGTCTCGTACGAGCCGCCGCCGATCAGACGCGCCGATCTGTCGCTCACGGTCTGGCCCACGCCGAGCATCCGCGTTGCGCGGGGCGGCACGCTAGCCTACGAGCTGCGTCTCACCAACTATGGCACCCGACAGGCTCACTCCGCCGTTGTGACGTTGCCCTACACCACGCAGCAGATGATCGTCACCGGCAGCAAGTTCTCCCGGCCCGACGACTGGGTGAGCGAAGTAACGTCCAGCTATGTCGCGGTGACGTTCGCTCCATTCGCGGCTGGCGAGTACCGCACGGCGACGATCTTCTTTCGCGTCAATGACGGCCTGCCCAACGATACAGTGATCAACATGCGCGCCGCATATCGCTGGAGCGACGACGTTGGCGGCGGCGAGTGGCGCAGCAATTGGGCACCGCTGCTCGTCGGCGGCGGCAACGACAGCGCTCCGTGGGTCTGGATGGAAGTGCAGCCGCTGTCGGGCGTTGTCGGCACCACGTTCCACTTCTACACCGATCGCTTTATTCCACGCGAGAACATCACCGTCTGGCTTAACACGCCGCGCGGAACGCAGCCGACGACGCTGCGGGCGATTGCCGACGAGTATGGCCGCGCCTGCGTCGATCTCAAGAGCACATACCTGCGGCCAGGCACCTACAGCCTGGTGCTCAACGGCACGCGCAGTAATCTTACCGCCATCGCGCGCTTCTACGTGCTGTAGCGGGCGGACGAGGATCAGGCAGAAGGAGTGTGTACAATGAAAACGTCGGTATGGGCGCGTTGTATTGCTGCTGAGCCTGGCGCTCGGCTTCGCGCTGCCGAGTCGTGCCCACGCCGATGCATTCGCTACCGCCGACTTTCGCGCGCTGTGGTGGCGCAGCGATCAACGCAGCGCGGTCAGGGACGGCCCGTTCGAGCACGGCTTTGAGCCGGGGCGCGATCTCGCGCCGCTCGTCCGGCAAGCGCTCGTCGTGCAAGATCGCCTGGCCCAGGGCCGAACGCTTGAAGCGGGCGCTATCGCTCTGCCATTAGCTCAAGGGGCGCGCTCGGCGCTGCCGCGTATACGACGACGCGGTTGCGTCCGTCGCGCTTCGCCTGATAGACCGCCAGATCCGCCGAGCGGAACAACGCCTCTGCGGTCCCTCCATCGCGTGGATAGCACGCCACGCCGATGCTCAACGTCGCGCCGATCGGCCCGTCCGGGCTGTCGATGTCGAAGCGCGTATGCTCAAAATCGGAGCGGATGCGATCGGCAACCTTTTGCGCGCCCGCGACATCCGTATCAGCCAGCAGCACGACAAACTCTTCGCCGCCGAAGCGCGCCGCGACATCGCTGCTGCGAATGTGTCGCCGCAGGATAGCGGCAATGCCCAGCAGCACGGTGTCGCCTGCCTGATGCCCGTAGGTGTTATTGATGTTGCGCAGATAGTCCAGATCGCAGATCAGCAGGCTGAGCGGCTGTCCGGTGCGGCTGGCTCGCTCAAGATCGCGCCTGATCATCTCGTTGAAGTGGCGCATGTTCGCCAGGCCGGTTTTTGGATCGGTGGCCGCCTCTTCTTTGAGATTGGGCACGTGCAGCGCCTCGAAGATCAGCACCAGCGGCAGCCCGGCGATCAGCCCATACAGCGGATCGACGAGCCAGGCGATGGTAAAGCCCAGTCCCAGACACGCCAGCCCGCTTTCGAGCAGCAGCGTCTCGATCGTAAACAGGCCGCTCGTATGCCAGGATTGTCCCTGGGCCAGCTTGAGGACGGACGCCAGCATCAGCGCTTGCGTAAGCTGAAAGATGAGGATCGCGGGTAGGATGCTCCAGGCAGGGATCAACCACAGCAGATCGATGTCGCTCAGCCGCTCGTAGCCGGTGAGATAGAACAGACTGAGCCTGGTCAGCGTCGCGGCGATCAGCATCTCCGATATGTTGAAGAGCTGGCTAAACCACGAGCGCCGGTGGAAATACCATTCGGGCACGAAGGTCAGGATCAGCAGCAGCGCGAGGAGTGGACGCGGCAGCAGCAGGGTGGCCGCAAATAACGGCGCGATTGTCAGGTGATCGGATCGCTGCCCGGTAGTGCTCGCGCGCGCGACGACAAAGACCTGGCAGGTCGCAGCGACGATCGTCAGGCCCAAGCTCAGCAGCCAGTCTTGAGCGCTCAGCGTTGGGTGATCGCCGGACATAAGCCAGCCAAGCGCCAGAAAACCGGAGAGGTAGCAGCCAGCGAGATACAGCCGCGCGCGTATGGGGAAGTGCTGCATGATGAAGCTCCGCTTATGTTGGGAGGTGGGAGATAGCAACGAATCTTACGATCAGCAGTGATAACTATATTCTATAGTATCTCATAGTTGCTCAAGCCGCAACCATGTCCCATGCTTCGGCAATCGTTGGTGCCAAACCCAGCGTGACCTGCCGCCTCCGTGATCCTGCGGCGCGTTGGTATCGTAGCAGGCCGATCGATGTTTGTCGCGGATGTTCTACGGCTGGTTATGGTCCGTTTACCTCTCGCGCGCTCCTGCCCGATACACTCAAGGCAGAGAAGCGTGTCGCAGCGCGTGAGGCGTGCGGTGCAGCTTCCACTCTCAGGCGATCGGAGGATCGATCATGGCGCGGCAGATGATGGCCGATGATATACGGCGCTACAGGGCCAACTGGCAGGACGAGATCGATAGCACGGCGATCTACCGATCGCTAGCGACGATTGAAGCGCGGCCACAGCTTGCGCAGGTCTACGAGCGGCTGGCGTCGGTTGAGGAGGCGCACGCGCGCTTCTGGGAGGCCAGGCTTGCGGCGGCACATCAGATGGTTCCGCCACAGCGGCCCAGCTTCCGGGCGCGCGCGCTGATCTGGCTGGCGCGGCGGTTCGGGCCGCCGATGGTGCTGCCCACGCTGATGGGCCAGGAGCAGGCAGGCCAGCAGCGCTACGATACGCAGCGTGAGACGCAGCAGACGGCGCTGCCGAGTCAGGAGCGCTCCCATGCGCGGCTGCTGACGACGATCACCCGTGAGGTGCGTGGCGGACTGGAGGGCGGCACGCTGGCGCAGCTCGAAGGACGGCATCGCGCGGTTGGCGGCAATGCCCTGCGCGCGGCAGTGCTCGGCGCGAACGATGGGCTGGTTTCAAACCTGAGCCTGGTGATGGGCGTCGCCGGAGCCGAGCTCGCCGGACAAGCGGTGCTGATCACCGGGCTGGCCGGGCTGCTGGCCGGGGCAGGCTCGATGGCGCTGGGCGAGTGGCTATCGGTGCAGAGCTCGCGCGAGCTGTACCAGCGCCAGATCGCGATCGAGGCGCAGGAGCTAGCCGAAGCGCCGGAGGAGGAGGCGGCAGAGCTTGCGCTGATCTACGAGGCCAAAGGCTTAGCGCCCGATCAGGCGCGTGCGCTCGCGCAGCGACTGGTGAGCAACCCGCAGAGCGCGCTGGATACGCTCGCCCGCGAAGAGCTGGGCGTCGATCCCGAAGAGCTGGGCGGCTCGGCCTGGGAGGCAGCGCTCACCTCCTTCTTGCTCTTCGCGCTGGGAGCGATCGTGCCGGTCGCGCCGTTCGCGTTTTTGACCGGCTTCACGGCTGTGCTCGTCAGCGTGGCTGTCAGCGCGATCGGCCTATTTGTGATCGGCGCGGGGATCACACTGCTGACCGGACGCGGCGTGCTGTTTTCGGGCATGCGTCAGGTGATTTTTGGACTGGTCGCCGCTGCGCTCACCTATAGCATCGGGTGGCTGATCGGCGTCTCGCTGGCCGGGTAGTGCTGCGACATGACGGTGAGCTGTGGCTGGTAGGCTCATCCGTTGCGCCAGGCGATGCTCAACGATGACATGGATCGCGTTCAAGGAGATCTGCTATGGAAACGTCCGGGAAGTCACGCACAACGCGCCATGGCGTGCAGACTGCGCAGGAGATTCGATTCTGGATGAGCACGCCGCCGATCACGATCGGGGCGGATGCGCCCATTAGCGAGGTGCTGGCGGTGATGCACGAGCACGAGATCCGCAGGCTGCCGGTCGTCGACGACGATGGCAAGCTGCGCGGCATCATCACCGATGGCGATATTCGCGGTGCCGACGTGTTGCGCGCCACGGGCCTGGATCTGCGCGAGATCGCCAGCGCGCTTCGTCGCACCACGGTCTACGATGTGATGACCGAGCAGCCGATTGCCGTCACGCCTGAGACGACGCTGCGCGAGGCGGCGCTGCTGATGCTCGACAACAAGATCGGCGGGCTGCCGGTCGTCAACGAGCAGCACGTGGTCATGGGCATGATCACCGAGAGCGATCTGTTTGAGGCGCTGGTCTGCTACATCGACTGTGCATCGATCGCCATCTGATGGTCGACAGGCAGGAGACGAACGTTCAAAGTTCAAAGAACTGGAAACCTGGAACTGGAAACTCAGTACCGCAAGCTGAAAGGCAAGCGCATGGACCTCAATCCCGCCATGATCGAGGCGTATCTGTCGCGCTGGCAGGATGGAGCGGTGCAGATCGAGGGGATCAGCGAGCTGGGCGGCGGCACCAGCGGAGCGGCGGCGCTCAAGGCGTTCGGCTACGGTCGTCCGCTTCGCATCGACTACCGCCTGTCGCCGAGCACAGCCGACGCGCGCTCCGGCCAGCCTCAGCAAGTCGTGCTGCGCCAGGTCAGCCGCAACGGCTTTGGCCGTGAGCGCGCATCGGATTGTGTGGCCGAGGTCTGGCTCGATTTCAACGCCTTCAATCGTCTGGATCGCCACGTGCAGGCCCAGGACATCGTCGGGCTGACCCGCGACGGACGCCTCGAGTCGCTGGGCCATGTCGAAAGCATGCTGCTGCTCACGGCGTATGTGCCCGGCCAGCCCTACGCCGACGACCTGCTGCGGATTCGCGATGCGGGCGTGTCCACGGAGCTGGATCGGGAGCGGGCGCTGGCGCTCGCCGACTATCTGGCCGCGATCCATGCGGTACCGCACGACGATCCGCTGCTCTGGCGCAGGCGGCTGCGCGATCTGGTGGGGCACGGCGAGGGTATCATGGGCCTGACCGATAGCTATCCTCGCGATTTTCCGCTGGCGACCGCCGACGATCTGCGCGCGATCGAGGATGCCGCGAACCGCTGGCGCTGGAAGCTCAAGCCGCTCACGCATCGTCTGTGCCAGGTCCACGGCGATTTTCATCCGTTCAATGTGCTGTTCACCGAGCGGACGGGCTTTACGGTGATCGACCGCAGCCGTGGCGCGTGGGGCGAGCCAGCCGACGATCTCAGCTGCATGACGATCAACTATCTCTTCTTCGGGCTTCAGCGCTATGGCCGGCTGGCGGGACCGTTCGAGGCTCTGTATCGCGCGTTCTGGACGCGCTACCTGGAGCGGCGGCAGGATGCCGAGCTGTGCGCGGTGATTCAGCCGTGGTTCGCCTGGCGCGCGCTGGTGCTGGCTAGTCCGCAGTGGTATTCGACGCTGAGCGACGAGACGCGACGTGCCCTGCTGAGCTTTGCCCGCAACGTGATGCGGCAGGAGCATTTTGCATGGCAGGAGATCAACAGCTACCTGAGCGCCTGACACCCCCCGCCGATCGTCGTGGCTTCACGATCTGGCTGACGGGGCTGCCCGCCTCGGGCAAAACATCGCTGGCGCGCGAGCTTCAGCGCCTCCTGGCGCAGCGCGGCGTGCATGCCGTGCTTCTCGACTCCGATGAGCTGCGCGGCGCGCTGACGCCGCAGCCGCGCTATACCGCCGCCGAGCGCGATTGGTTCTACGGTGTGATCGGCTATCTTGCGGCGTGGCTGGCCCGCAGCGGCGTGAATGTGCTGATCGCGGCGACGGCGCAGCGACGCGCCTACCGCGATCAGGCCAGAGCACAGATCGCGCGCTTTGCCGAGGTTGAGGTGTGCTGTCCCCTGGCGATCTGCCAGCAGCGCGATCCGAAAGGCATCTACGCGCAGGCACAGGCGGGCCAGGCGCAGCACGTGCCCGGCGTTGGCGATCCATACGAGCCGCCGCTCCATCCCGAAGCGACGATCGATACCGGCTCCATGTCGCCTACGGCTGCCGCGCGGTCGGTGCTTGCGCAGATGTGGGCGTTGATCGAGGGCGATACGTAGCGGAGAACAAAGAAAACTCCGAGCTCGAAACTCCGAACTCGACACGTTGCCGCATGTTCACCCAGCGCGACCGATCCTTTACGCAGATCTGCGTGGTCTGGGCTTAAGATCGATCCAGAGGTGGGAGATATTCCTTGATTCTGCGTAAGGAGGTAGCGTGCATGACCGGGATGCGCAATAGGCGTTGGGATGAGCTGAACACCACGCAGAAAAGCGGCATCGTGATGCTGGCGATCGTTCAGATTGCCCTGCTGGTGACAGCGCTGATCGATATTCGTCGCCGTCCGCCCGACAAGATCAACGGCAGCAAGCGGCTGTGGACGGCAGCGGCTTTTATCAACTTTATCGGGCCGATCGCGTACTTCGCGTTTGGCCGCAAGCGCTCAACCTGAGGCGCTTCCCTGCCGCTCCCGACGGCAGGCGGCCTCGATTGAGGCCAGAATTGGGAGGTGATCCGCCATGACACCGAACATGGGCATGACTGACCGCGTGCTTCGCTTCTTCCTGGCAGCGGTGATCGCCGTATTCTACTTCCTGGGCTACATCACCGGCTTCTGGGTCTATGTGCTCGGCTTTGTCGCGGCCGTCTTTGTGCTGACGAGCATCTTCGGCTACTGCCCGCTCTACACGGTCTTCGGCTTCTCGACCAACGAGCGCACGATTGGCACCCAATAATCGCTAGCATGCGCTGACGCCGGGCAGCTCTCCGGGCATAGGTACCACGACAGGAGGCCAACATACTGGCCTCCTGTCGCTGTCTCATGCGCCCCTCACGTTGCGCGATCTTCACCCAGCGCCATCAAACATTCTCATTCGTGCCGCAGGCAAGCGATACAGTGATACCAGATGCACGCGCTGCAACAAGGAGGTTGCGTCATGAGCGAACGAATGTCATTAGTCGTCTTTTCGGGGACGGTCGATAAACTCACGGCAGTTGCGACGTTGACCACGGGCGCGGCGGCGATGGGCATGGAGGTCGATCTGTTTTTGACCTTCTGGGGCCTCGAAGCGTTCCGCCACGGAGCGAAGCAGCAGCCGCCGCGCATCACCGCCGAGTATGCCGACTTCGGCCCGGTGATGCAGGAGTTGATGGCGGCAAAGCAGGTGCCCCACTGGCTGGACACGCTGCGCGCCGCCCGCGAGATCGGCGATGTGCGCATCTTTGCATGCAGCGCCACGATGGAACTCTTCGGCCTCAAGCTCGATGAGCTGGAAGACGTGGTCGACGAGGTGACAGGCGTGGCGAGCTTCGTCGATCGTGCCAAAGACGCCAAGATCTCGCTGTTTATCTGAGTACCCAGGAGCATAGCCATGAACGAGCTAGCCAATATCACGATCGATAAAGAGATCGACGCGCGCGGGAGCTTCTGCCCCGGACCGCTGCTGGAGCTGATTCGCGGCGTTAAGAGCGTCGAGACTGGCGGCGTGATCGCCGTGCTTTCGTCCGATCCCGGCTCGAACAAAGATATTCCGCTGTGGATCGAGAAAGCCAAGCACGAGTTTCTGGGCGCGTTTGCCGAGGACGGCTATACCCGCTTCGTCGTGCGCAAGGCGCATTAGTCGGGCACAGAAAGAGCAAAGAACAAAGAACAAAGAACAAAAGGATCAAGGATCGGGGGGCAGGGGCCGGGGAGGATGGCCCGAACTCAGGGCTTGAAACTCGGAATCTGCAACTCGGAACGGAGGATCGACGATGACACCGCAGCAGATCGTTATTCTTGGCGGCGGCGTGGGCGGTACGCTGGTCGCCAATCTTCTGGCCCGCAAGCTGACCCGGCAGCAGGCCCAGGTGACGCTGATCGACCGCACGGGACGGCATGTGTACCAGCCGGGCTGGCTGTACGTGCCCTTTGGCGGCGATCCACCGGAGCGGCTTGAGCGCCCGGAGCGCGGGCTGCTCAGCCGCAAGGTCCGGTTGGTCGTCGGCGACGCGCGCCGGATCGATCGCGAGACGCGGCGAGTCGAGATGGGCAGCGGCGACATGATCCCCTTCGATCTGCTCGTCGTGGCGACCGGCGCGCGGATCGTGCCCGATGCGCTGCCCGGCTTCGTCGAGGGCGCGCACCATTTTTATAGCGCCGAGGCCGCGCTGCGCCTGCACGCGGCGCTGCGCGAGTTCAGCGGCGGTAAGATCGTCGTCGGCGTGGCCGATATTCCGTACAAGTGCCCGCCCGCGCCGCTGGAGTTCACCTTCATGCTCGACGATCATCTGCGCCAGCGCGGCCTGCGCGAGGCGACCGAGATCGTCTATCTCTCGCCGATCAACCGCGTCTTCACTATCGAAAGCGTGTCGGAGTTCGTCACGCCGATGCTGGAGCAGCGCGGCATCTCCTACGAGCTGTTCTTCAACGCCGAGGAGATCGACCCACGGGCGCGGCAGATTACCTCGATGGAGGGCACCACCATCGACTACGATCTGCTGGTGCTGGTGCCGCCGCATCGGGGCGCGCAGATCGTGATCGAATCCGGGCTCGGCGACGCGCAGGGCTGGATTCCGACCGACCGCGAGACGTTGCAGAGCAAGGCCGATCAGCGCATCTACGTGCTGGGCGACGCCAGCGATCTGCCGGTTTCCAAGAGCGGCTCCGCCGCGCACTTTGAGGCCAAGGTCGTCGCGCAGCGCATCGTCAGCTCGGTCAAAGGCGAGCCGCCGGAGGCTCGCTACGACGGCGCGGTAATGTGCTTCCTTGAGACAGGCCGTGGGCAGGCATCGCAGCTGGTCTTCGACTATGAGCACCCTCCCAGGCCGCCGGAGCCCAATCAGTTCTATCACTACGAAAAAACGATCTTCAACCACGCCTACTGGTATCTGGTGCCGCGCGGCATCGTGTGAGCCTGTCTTGAACGCAACGAGCGGCGCGCATAGGCGACTGAGCGCGCCGCGCCACCGATCGACACCCCCTGCGAAAACGTGTACATAAGGGCATCTAGCATGAGCACGATACCCTCAACGCCAGCGACAACCGATCCCGCACATGACGTGCTGCGCACGGCCCGCCGTCCCCTGGAAGCGATCTTCGCGCCCCGCACCGTCGCGGTCATCGGCGCATCCGATCAGGAGGATAATGTCGGGCGAACCATTCTGTGGAATCTGATCAGCACCAGCTTTGGCGGCATGGTCTTTCCCGTCCACCCGCAGCGCCAGAGCGTGCTGGGCATCAAAGCCTATCCCTCGATCGCCACGGTGCCAGCCGAGGTTGATCTGGCGGTGATCGCCACGCCCGCGACGACCGTGCCGGGCATCATCGGCGAGTGTGTCGACGCCGGGGTCAAAGGCGCGATCGTGATCTCGGCTGGCTTCCGCGAGGCCGGTCCCGCCGGGATCGAGCTTGAGCGGCAGGTATTAGCCCAGGCGCGGCGCGGCGGCATGCGTGTGCTCGGACCCAACTGTCTCGGCATTATGCGTCCGACGCGCGGCCTGAACGCGACCTTTGCCAGCACGATGGCGCGGCCCGGTAACGTCGCGCTGATCAGCCAGAGCGGCGCGTTCTGCACGGCGATTCTGGATTGGAGCGTCTACGATAACGTCGGCTTCAGCGCGTTCATCTCTGTAGGCTCGATGCTCGACATCGGCTGGGGCGATCTGATCGACGAGCTGGGCGAAGATCCGCATACCCAGAGCATCATCATCTACATGGAGTCGATCGGCGATGCGCGCTCGTTTTTGTCGGCGGCGCGCGAGGTTGCCCGCAGCAAGCCGATCATCGTGCTCAAGGCCGGGCGCACCGCCAGCGCGGCCAAAGCTGCGGCCTCGCATACCGGCTCGCTCGTCGGCAGCGATGAGGTGCTGGATGCCGCGTTTCGGCGCTGCGGCGTGGTGCGCGTCGATACGATCGCCGAGCTGTTTTATATGGCCGAGGTCTTCGCCAAGCAGCCACGTCCGCAGGGGCCGCGCCTGACGATCGTCACCAACGCGGGCGGTCCCGGCGTGCTCGCCACCGATGCGCTGATCCGCAGCGGCGGCCAGCTTGCCGAGCTGATGCCCGAAACGCTGACCGCGCTCGACCGGGTGCTGCCCAGGCATTGGAGCCACGGCAACCCGATCGATATTCTGGGCGATGCCGATCCCCTGCGCTACGCCAAGGCGCTGGAGGTCGTCGCCAAAGATCGCAACAGCGACGGCCTGCTGGTGGTGCTCACGCCCCAGTCGATGACGCATCCGACGGAGATCGCCGAGATGCTCAAGCCCTACGCGAAGCTGCCGGGCAAGCCGATCCTGGCAAGCTGGATGGGCGGCGGCGAGATCATCGTCGGCGAGGCTACGCTCAACCGCGCCAACATCCCGACGTTTCCCTATCCCGATACTGCCGCCAAGGTGTTTACGACGATGTGGCGCTACACCCAAAACCTACGCAGCCTGTACGAGACGCCGACGCTGGCGGGCAACGGCGACACGCCCGATCGCGCGACCGCCGCGCGGGTGATCCAGACGGCGCGCGACGCTGGCCGCACGCTGTTGACCGAGGTCGAGTCCAAGCAGTTGCTCGCGGCCTATGATCTGCCGACGGTCGAGACGCGCATCGCGACCTCGCCCACGGAGGCGGTCGCGCACGCCGAGGCGATCGGCTATCCCGTGGCGATCAAGCTGTACTCGTCGACGATCACGCATAAGACCGATGTCGGCGGCGTGCAGCTCGATCTCGCCAGCGCCGACGCGGTGCGCCGTGCCTACGACGCGATCCAGACTGGGGTGCGCGAGCGCGCGGGCGCTGAGCATTTCGCGGGTGTCACTGTGCAGCCGATGATCCGCAGCAGCGGCTACGAGCTGATCGTCGGCAGCAGTATCGATCCGCAGCTTGGGCCGGTGCTGCTCTTCGGCGCGGGTGGGCACCTGGTGGAGGTAGAGCGCGATCAGGCGCTTGGTCTGCCTCCGCTGACCACGATACTGGCCCGGCGGATGATGGAGCGCACGCGCATCTACACGGCGCTCAAAGGCATTCGTGGCCGTCCGCCCGTCGATCTGGCTGGCCTGGAACAACTGCTGGTGCGCTTCAGCCAGCTCGTCGTCGAGCAGCGCCGGATCAAGGAGATCGATATTAATCCGCTGCTGGCCGCGTTCGATCCCGCGCGGCAGCCGTCGCTGCTGGCGCTCGACGCGCGCGTTGTGCTGCATGACGCCGACGTACGCGACGACGATCTGCCCCGTCCGGCGATTCGTCCGTATCCCAGCCAGTACGTGATGCGCTGGTCGTTGCGCGACGGCACGCCCGTGACGATCCGCCCGATCCGACCCGAAGACGAGCCGCTGCTGGTGACGTTTCACCAGACGCTCTCCGACCGCAGCGTGTATCTGCGCTACTTCCACCCGATGGCACTGCAAACCCGCACGACGCACGAGCGGCTGGCCCGTATGTGCTTCATCGACTACGAGCGCGAGATGGCGCTGGTGGCCGAGCGCGAGCGGCCAGAGACGGGCGAGCAAGAGATCGTGGCCGTGGGACGCCTGATGAAGCTGCACGGCAAGCATGAGGCCGAGTTCGCGCTGCTGATCGGCGATCAGTACCAGGGCCAGGGCATCGGCACCGCGCTGCTCAGCCAGCTAGTGCGCGTTGGCCGCGACGAGCATCTCAGCCGGATCGTCGCCGAGATTCTGCCGGAGAATCGCGGCATGCAGCACGTCGCGGAGAAGGTCGGCTTCCGGCTGCACTACCAGCTCCGCGAGCAGATGACTCACGCGGTGATCGATCTGTAGCGTAGGCTCTCACCACGCCGGGCGCCCTGTGGGCATGGCACCCGCCCTCTCTCCTATGCCGAAGACGATGGGAGCGGGCGGGTGCCCGCTGGGCCAGGGGTGAGGGCCTGCCCCTGACTCGCGGCGCTGGCCCCTTGTTTCTGTGGTTCTTTGTTGTTTATTCGTCCGTCCCTCACATCCTGGCCTGCGCTGCGCTCGTGCGCCGCCCCATGTCTCGTCCGGCCTCAGGCGCGATCGACAATCTTGGTCGCGCCTTCCTGGTGGGCGCAGTGCGCGCAGCAGTAGAAGGTGCCGTTGGCCTCGATGCCGTGGCCGACGATCTTGCAGCCGCAGTGGTTGCAGACCGGTGCCAGCTTGTGGATCGCGCACTCGAAGCTGTCGAAAACGTGCCGCTCGCCCGCCGTGATTACCTCGAAGGAGAGGTAATAATCGTTGCCGCATACTTCACACGTTGCCATCGTCGCGCTCCTTTAGCCTCGTGAATATCACTCGCCCCACGGTTCCGGCGGCTCAATAATCGGGTCCGGCGGATGAGGCTCTTCAGGCTTTGGCGGTCGTCGGATTCTGCCTGCGAGCGTACAGAGCAGTACGTCGGCGCGCGGGGTTACAAAAAGCATCATTGCTACACCTCCGGGACGTAAAAACTCTCGTTCGGCGACTCTCTCCTGATCTGATCAAAGATCGTACGTCTAAGCTCCTCGTCAATCGGCTCAATGGGCTCGATCTCTTGCACGCGCCCCATGCTGCGGACGATCAGGCTTAGCCGCTCTTGCATCCGCTGATCGTACCGGCGCTGTTGAAAGATCTCATTTTGGAGTTCAACCAGATCGCCTTCAATAGCACGCAGCCGAGAAACCACGGCTTCATATGCCTGTACGGATTCCGTCAGTTTCAAGAAGGGCTTCACAATAGCTAACAGAGAGGCAATCACGGTCAGCGTGCTCCACACATAGATACCATATTGGCTTTGCCAGAGTGGAAGGCCCGCGAGCGCGGAAGAGGGGACAACAATGGCTAGAATAATCTCGATCCAGCGATCCTTTTGTTTGGTTCTTTCCGTTTTTGCTGTATAGTACCGGACGTTGAGCCGCGTCGTCCGCAGAAGGTCATATACCGCCCATACCGGATGATTCTTTTGGATTTTTCTCGGTTCGGTCGTCACCGCCATGAATGACCCTCCTCCCCAAGGATGATGGAATGTGCCTCTAGCATACACCGTGAAGCTGCTAAATGCTAGAGGTCCGTGGAGCAGCAAGCGCTTCAGCGAGAGCGGGGCGATGTGCCGCGTATGCGGCGAGCATGGCTCACGCGGTGAGTCGGCGAAGGCTGCACGTACGTGCATGCCATGCTATCATCACCCGCGCCGTTATCAAGTCGCGCTAAGCCAGAATTGAGGTGTCATGCCAGGCACACGTGGTTGAGGGCAGGCCCGCACCCCGGCGCGTGCGCGCCACCCCTCTCCCACTGCGGTAGGAGAGGGGTTTAGTTGTTCCACGTACTATGCCCCCTCTCCTATGCCAAGGGGGGCGCCCTGTGGGCCTGGAGAGGGGGCGGGTGCCAGGCCCACAGGGCGCCCGGCGTGATGAGGACCTAACGCAGCGCCGAGCGCCGACGCCAGAGCGCGAGCAGCAGCGTGGACGCGAGCGCGCCCGCCCACACCAGCAGCGCGTCGAACGAGACAAACGCCAGGCTCAGCGCCAGCTCGCCGTTGATAAAGCTCGCCAGCGCGCCGCCGAGCAGACACAGCACCACCAGCGCCGCAGTTCTGATCCGCGTGCTCCGGATCTGGTACACGCCCAGGCCGATCACGATCCCGATGACGATTGGAATAAGCTCATGCATACGATAGTCCTCTCAGTTGGCGGGTCTGCTACCCGGCTGCTGCGTCACTGCTCGAATCCGGCTGCGTGGGCGGGCCGCCCTCCGCGCCTTCCATGCCCGAAGCGGCGGGCGTCACCGCCTGGCGCGCGTCTTCCTCCTCCGATACCGTCGGCTGGCGCACGGCGCGCGGCACCACAGCGCCTAGGCTGGCCTGCGCAACCTGCGCGTTGAAGGCCGGCAGATCCGTCTCGATCAGCCGATTAAGCTGATCGAGCTGCGCGTTGATCTTCCCCGACAGATGCTTCAACGCCTCGTACGCCTGATCGGTCGGGCGATAGTTGCCCACCTCGACGACCGACGGCAGCGCCGCGATCTGCTCCAGCAGCCGCACGCCCGCATTAAGATTGTCGGGCCAGCCGGGACGCAGATCGGGCACCAGCAGCTCCTTCTCGATCTCCAGCACGCGCTCCTTCAGCTTCGTCGCCGCCGGGCCGATCGAGTCGCCGCCGGGCAAGCCCTCCACACGCTTCGCCCAGCCGTCGAACTGCTGGCGCAGGTCGCGCATTCGGTTGATCGCGTTGACCGTCACGTTCGTCTGCTCATGGATCTGCATCAGCAGATCGTACTGCGCCTGAAGATCCTCCTGCGAGGCGGGCGCTCCTGGGTCGCAGATGATCTCGAACGACTCCGTGAGCGACTGATCGTCGACCGCCAGCGCCACCTGATACGTGCCCGGCACCACCTGCGGCCCCGCGATCGTCAGCTCGGCTGCGGGATCGCTGCCCTCGATCTTGGCGGCGGGCGCGTGGCGCGCATCCCAGACGAAGCGGTTCCACCCGGCGTTGGCGCTGATCTTCAGCTCATCGTCCTTGGCCTTGTCCTTCTGCTCCGGCTTCTCCTTGTCCGCCTCCTGCGGATCGCGGCTGCTGAACGTGCGGATCGTCTGGCCCGCGCTGTCGCGGAACGTCAGGCTGATCGGAGCGGTCGGCTGCTCCTTGAGATAGTAGGTCACGATCACGCCATCGGGCGGATTCTGCCCGGCGTCGAGGAAGGTCCGAACGAGCGCGTTCTCCTGCGTTTTGCTCTGGACGAACGCGCCGCCGCTGCTGCTCAGATAGTTCTTGCCGGTCAGGCCGCTGGTCCAGTCGATGCGCTGCACGGGCCGCATGGTCGCGCGCGGCTTGAAGAGATGCGCCTCGGCCTCCTCGATCGCGTCGGGCATCGTCCGCAGCGGCGTCAGATCGTCCAGAATCCAGAGCGACCGGCCATGCGTCCCGGCGATCAGGTCCGTCTCGCGCACCAGCAGATCGTGGAGCGGCGCGACCGGCAGATTGAGCTGGAAGCGCTGCCATGTGCCGCCGTCGTCGAACGAGATGTACAGGCCCGTCTCGGTGCCGGCGTAGAGCAGCCCAGGCCGCACCGGGTCGGCGCGAATCACGCGGGTGAAATCGTTCTCCGGCAGCCCGCCGACGATCGCCTGCCACGTCTGGCCGTAGTCGCTGGTCTTGTAGAGATACGGGCGATAATCGTCCAGCTTATAGCGCGTCGCGGCAATATAGGCCGTGGCCTTGTCGTAGGGCGATGGCTCGATGCAACTGATCAGCGCCCGCTCCGGCATCTCCGGCGGCGTGATCCGCTCCCAGCGCTGGCCGCCGTCGCGCGAGATATGCAGCAGCCCATCGTCTGATCCGGCCCAGAGCACGCCCGGCTCGTGCGGCGATTCGGCCAGCGCAAAGACCGTCGCGTACGTCTCCGCGCCGATCGAGTCGCGGTTGATCGGCCCGCCGGTCGGCTGAAGCGTCTCCGGGTCGGCGCGCGTCAGGTCGGGGCTGATCGGCTGCCAGCTCTGGCCCTCGTTGGTCGTCTTGAAGACAATGTTGCCGCCGACGTAGAGCACGTTGGGATCGTGCGGCGAGATCACGATCGGATAGGTCCAGGCAAAGCGGTATTTGTCCTCGATCGCGCCGCGACCCGACATCACCTCCGGCCACGTCGTGATCATCCGAATCTGCCGCGTGCGATGATCGTAGCGTTGCAGGCAGTTGCCGCCGCCGGGCGAGCTGCCGATCGCGCCGACATACACAATGTTCGGGTCGTCGGGCCGCACCGCAATATAGCCGCTCTCGCCGGTCCCGGCCTGAAAGCAATCGCCCCAGGAGATCGCCATGTGCGGGCTGCGGCTGGGCACCGCGATGCTGCTGTTGTCCTGCTGCGTGCCGTAGACGATGTACGGGCTGCGGCTATCGGCGGCGATGTGGTAGAACTGCGCGGTCGGCTGATTGTAGATCGTCGACCACGTCGCGCCGCCGTTGAGCGAGACGCACGCGCCGCCGTCGTTGGCCTGGATCATCCGCTGCGGGTTGCGCGGATCGATCCACAGGTCGTGGTTGTCGCCGTGCGGCGTGGCAATCTCGACAAACGTTCGTCCACCGTCGCTCGACTTCCACAGGCTCAGGTTGTTGACATACACGGTGTCGGGGTCCTGCGGATCGGCGGTGAGGTGCATGTAGTACCAGGCGCGCGAGATCAGGTTTTGGTTGTCGCAGACGCGCTCCCAGGTATCGCCGCCGTCATCCGAGCGGTAGAGGCCGCCCTCCTTGGTGTGCTCGACGAGCGCCCAGACGCGCCCCGGCTGCGCGGGCGAGGCCGCGACGCCGATCTTGCCTTTCAGCCCCTTGGGCAATCCCTGCCGGTCGGTCAGATCGGTCCACGTCTCGCCGCCATCGCTCGATCGCCACAGGCCGCTGTCGGGGCCGCCGCTCGAAATCTGCCAGAAGCTACGGTAGGCTTCCCAGACGGCGGCGTACACGATGCGCGGGTTCGTCTCGTCGATGCTCAGATCGACCGCTCCCGCTTTCTCGCTCTTGAAGAGCACCTGCCGCCAGCTTTTGCCGCCGTCCTCCGACTTGTACACGCCGCGCTCGGCGTTCTGCCCGAAGGCATGGCCCAGCGCCGCGACAAAGACGATGTCGGGGTTGTGGGGATGAACCCGGATCTTGCCGATATGGCGCGTGTCGGTCAGTCCCACCTGCGCCCAGGTCTTGCCGCCGTCGGTCGATTTATACACGCCGTCGCCGTGCGACACATCGATCCGGATCGTCGTCTCGCCCGTCCCGGCGTAGATCACCTGCGAGTCGGAGGGCGCTACAGCCAGCGCGCCGATCGACGCCGTGGTGAAGAAGCCGTCCGACACGTTCTGCCAGTAGGTTCCGGCGTCGGTCGTCTTCCAGACGCCACCGGCACACGCTCCAAAGTAGAAGACGTTTGGATTGTGGTAGTCTCCGCACACGGCAACGACCCGACCGCCGCGGAATGGCCCGATACAGCGCCAGGGCTGAAGGCCGTGCATGTGATTCGTTTCGGTCATGTACTGTCCCGTGTCGAACAACACGATCCATACCGCTCGCCGCTCAGACGATCCGGCATGATCTGTTGAATCGATGAGCTGCAAGCACGTGGCTTTTGGGGAGTCACCTGCCTGCCGCAGCGAACTGCTCGTATGACGCGCCAGCGGCTACGGCAGCGTGGCCGCCGACGCGATTCCAATCTGGGCCGCGTGGATCTGGATGCGCTGCCCCAAGCACGCGCGATTGTACCATGAAGGCCGATGTGTGCCGCAAGCCTCGCGGAGTCCGTCTGGTAATCAGCGACGATTGTAGCGTTGCCGTCAAATCGATCGTGTCGCTGCGTCACATATGAAGATCGCGGCCCAACGCAAACCACGACCGGCTCGTGAGTCGTGCTCACGAAACGGTCGTGGTCGGATGATGGTGGTGTGTAGAAGGCGCTAGCGGATCTGGTGCCGCGCTGGCTCAGGCGGTGATATGCGGGCCGATCTTTGTCGCCATGAAGCCGTGCTCTCTGAGGAAGCTCAGCCCAAACTTGGGGATCATCCGGTGCTCAGGCCGCTCCGGCTGCTCGATATGCTCGACCGTGTAGCCCGGCCCATAGTAGCTAAACGTTTCTTCGGGCGTGATGCTGAAGGGCGGCTCCGGCAGCAGCGGCGCGTACTCCAGCGTGACGACCAGTTGTTGCGCGCCGACAGGGATCAGCTCGTCCAGCTTGGCGATGTAGCGCAGGCGCATATCGTGCGGCAGCGCCACCAGCGCCGCGCGATCGTACACCAGATCGATGCGCCCGACATCCTCGCAGGTCACATCGAACATATCGCGGTGCAGCAGCGTAATGCGCTCGCTCTCGTAGCGATAGCCGTTTTGCTGGTAGGATAGCCCATTCTGGTGAAAGAATTGAACGATCGCTTTCTCGACTAATTCAACGCCGATGACATGATCGGCGTGACGAGCAAACCAAAGCAGGTCATTGGTTTTGCCGCAGAGTGGCACCAGGACTCGTTTGCCGCGTAGTGATTCAGGAGTGGCGTAGTCGAGAACAAATGGATGAATATCGTGGCGATGAAAGCTGGTTGCGCTGCCCTCACGCTCCCATGAGTCGAACCAGAATTGGGGGTGCATACATCTCTCCTGTCTGTTACAACAAGAATAATGCAACATGTCTAAGAATTTCTTGATACAACGATGATAAAGCGCTGAGGATTAAGGCTGATTGTCGACGTTAGACTTAAGTTGTAGCAGCGCCGCTCGATTGACCCGATGGCATCAGGCTACGTAGCCATCGATAAACCCGACCACCCGCGCGCAGCCGTGTTCGGCCCGAATCTTTGCGCCAGGCTCGGCGGCGTTCTGCCGGATGCGCTTACCTGCGCTCCCAGGCTTCAATATTCCAGGTGATCGGTATCGATCCGAGCGGAAGCTTAACGCCGTGGAGCGCGGGCTGGCGCAGCGCGAGCCTGGGATACTCGAATAAGGACAGCGACGGCAGATCCGCCGCGAAGCGCTGCTGCTGCTGCTGGTAGAGCGCTGTTTGCTCCTGGCGCGAGGTCGGCGCGGCCAGGCGATCCAGCAGGCTATCGTTCTCGGCGCTGTGCCAGCCCGCATAGTTATGACCAAGCCAGTTGTTATCATTCTGAGGAATGCGGCTGGAATGCCACAGCGAAAAACCATCGGGATCGCTGCTACCCTGCCAGCCGAACATCACCAGATCAAAGCGGTGCTGCTCCAGGATACCGAGCGCGCCTAAAATCGCGCCTCTCGGAGCCGGTCGCAGGTCGATCTCGATGCCGCTGTCCGTCAGGTACGTTTGAATCATCGTTGCGACGCGCTGGCGCAGCTCGCCATCCTGAGCATAGTACATCACCAGGCGCAGGCGCTTTCCGTCGCGGGCAGCAAAGCCCTCGGCATCGGGCGCGTAGCCTGCCTGGATGAGGAGCGCGCGGGCACGCGCCGGATCATAGCGATAGCGATCCAGAACCGGCAGATACGCCCAGCTATCCTGGGGAATCCAGCTCTGCATGACTCGCCCGCGCTCGCCAAAGACCGCTTCGACGATCGCCTGACGGTCGATCGCGTGCGCGATGGCCTGACGCACCAGCGCATTAGTTGCCGGTCCTGCGAGCATGTTGAAGTCCAGCCGCTCCCAGCGCTGCTCGAAGGCGTGATCGAGCGTAAATCCCCGGTCGATCGCCTGCTGAACCTCTGCGTCGACGGTTTCGATCGCCCGATCGGCGAGCATGTCGAGATGCCCCTGGCGCAGGCGCTCAAGCAATAGCTGCCGGTCGGGGATGACCTCAATCACGACTCGCCCGATCCTGGGCTGCGTACCGGCAAAGTTGGGATTCGCCTCAAGCGTAATTTGTTGGAGCATCGGGCCGGATTCTGCTGCCGACATACGGATCACACCGGGCATCGGCGGGTTTCGCTCATCGCCGACATAGCGCCACTCGCGCACGGCGTATGGCCCGGCGCTGACCGGGCGCAGGGCACAAAGCCCGGCCTCGATCTCGCCCGGCGTCAAGCCCTTGAGCGCATGGGCCGGATACAACATGCCGGCAAAGGGTTGATTATAGCGTAGCGGCTGAAGCTCAGGCAGATAGGTGATCACTACTGTCCGCGCGTCGGGCGTGTCGATCCGCTCGATCGATTCAACCAGCCCACGGTAGGTGGCATCGTCGTGCTGAAGCAGCTCGTAGGTAAATTTGACATCGGCGGATGTGAGCGGCTGTCCGTCGGACCAGCGCAGATGATCGCGCAGACGGAACATGACGACGAGCTGCTGTTTGCCAGACTGACTGTGCCGAACGAAGTGCGCGCCGCCGTTTTCCAGCGTCGGCACACCCTCGGCCAGCATCGGGATCAGGTTGCCCTGCTGATCTTCGGCGACCAGCCCGCGATGCACCGCACCCGCGATAAATCGAGTTGAAGGCCACGGCGCGCTGGCGAGCAACGTGTTCGGGATCGCCGCCGACAGACCGATGCGCAGCGTTGGTGTGTCGGGCGGCAAGGGCTGAGCTGTGGTCGCGGCCTGGAGACACGCCTGCGGCAGCGAAGCGCTCTGGACCTTGTTCGGTAAAAACTCCGCATGCTGGCTGCTCTGTCGAGGCTGTGTCGGCTGGCCGCTCGGCGCGAAGCGATCGTTGCACGCGGCCAGGATCAGGATCGATAGGATAGCCAGACTCATCGATCCGATCAGCCCGTATGAGCTGTGTCGCTCTCGCGGTTGCGTGCGCATGGTGTTTGTACCTCGTGCAGAATCGACGAGCCTGTTCTGGCAACGCGCGTGCGATACTGCATCAAAACTGGAATCTTTGGGAAATAATCCGCGCCGAGGCATTCGGCCTGGCACCCGCCCCCGGCCTCGCAGGGCATAGGTACGCGACCTGGCACGTGGTGTTATTACCACGTGCCAGGTTGCTGAAATAGCTCACGCGCGGTTAGCGCTGCGAGCAGTTACCCCACTGGTAGCCCGCGCCGTCCCACTGGCTGTAGCCACCGCCGCAGTTTGCCATCTGCATGCCATTGGGATGACCGCCGCTCCAGCGCGTGACGTGACCGTTAGCTACCGAGACATTGCGCCCGGTATCGCCCCGCCACTCAAGGCTGTAGAGCGTGCCGTAGCTGGTGATGTATGGGTTATAGTGGTTCTTCTTGGGCTTGAACGAGACGCCCGCCGAGCCGCCGTTGTACGACAGGCCAAAGTTGAACGATATGCTCTCGTCGTATACGTCCACCCGCCCTGCCGGGCTGCGGTCGCGCAGGCGGGCCGCGCTGGTGTTGGAGCGAAGCCATGGCTCGAAGCGCGTCATGCGCCAGGGCCAATCCTGTGTCGAGTAGGCCGTGCCGGAGGTGTCGACGAAGAAGTTGGTATCCGAGCCTGAGATCTTGCAGAATGACCAGTTGGTCCAGGCATCGACCATCGTGCTGTTGCCGTCGCCCCAGCCCACGTCGAACCACCAGCTCGCGGTGCCGCCACAGCTACCCACCTGCTCCCCGCTGATCGGGCCGCGCGCGCGCGATCGTTGAATCACCTCATTGTTGATCGTCACCGGAACCGCACCCCTGCCATCAGGGTCTTGCCCGTTGTTAGATGCGTCCACCTGTCCGTTAGCGAACGTGCTGATAGGAGCCAGAGCGAGCATGAGTCCCAGAGCTGCCAAAGCTTTGTGCTTCATGGTACTGCCTTTCTCTCCGCGAAACGCGAACCGTGTCGTAGCATCCTTGAGGATCAGCACTCCCAATCACAGGTGATCTTTCCCGGGCAAGCACACCTGGCAGTATAACAATCGAGGCATTGCTCTATCGTAATACTTGTTTGACGTGTGAAGGTATTCATAGACCGATACCAGCTAGTGCGACGTCAGAGCAGGATTTGGGGCGTCCCCCAAAATTCCCTCTCTGATGCAGAATCGCATACGCCGTTTCCCCAGCCTGCGCCGTGATTCTGCACGACAAGGATGCCAACCGGATGAAAATCATCCTAACATAATGCTTTGAGATAGTCAATTTTTTGTAAAAGAATCTGTTAGAGCTGGCTGAGCGAATCGCGGTCAAAAACAAATGGCCCGCCGTGCTGCCACAGCGGACCATTGCCGTCGATCGTCGTTGGGCTGTGCCGGACGCCCTAGTTACACGTGAAGTGCCCAGGGTTATCCGGGTGGACCGGATTGGCGTTGTCTTTGGTTTCGTTGGAGAAGACCATCGCTAGCTCGCGGAAGCCCGACGATGTGCGATTGGCCGTGTTGTCCGCGCCGTCGCCCTCGGCCAATTCCTGCAAGAAGCGGATCATGCCGGGGCTGAGGCTGCGCGTGATCATCCACTCGCCGTACGCGCCGGGGCAGACGTAGTACACGTTGTACGCGCCCACCCAGTCCATCAGCCGGTCGCCCGGCACCGGGCCGGTATCGCCGACATTGGCTTGCAGCGCATCCTGGCCCCAGCCGCCATAGGCATAGTCGATGCCGTCGTAGCTCTCAGGGCCGCCGTAGGTAAACCACTCCGGCGAGTCCGTGTCGGGACGCGGCTTCACGTCCAGATAGTCGTCGCCGTAGCCGCCCCAGAGATGATCGTGGTCGCGACCGCCCCACAGCGCGTCGTTGCCGTCGCCGCCGAAGACGCGGTCCTGGTCGGTGCTGCCGGTCACGTCCGCATCGCCGTCGCCGTTGAGCAGATCGTAGCCCGCGCCGCCGTGGAGACTATCGTCGCCGTCGCCGCCGAGCAGCGTATCATCGCCCTCAGCGCCGTCGCCGGTGACAAACGAGAAGAGATCGACCTGTCGTGTAAGCGTGCCCTCCACAAAGATCGTATCGCTGATGAACGGCTGCTGCGGCGCGATCTCGCGCTCGCGTGTTCCGTCCTCGATCCGGTTGGTGATCCGTCCCAGATCGCCGACGATCGCGTCCTCGCCGGCATTGCCCTCAAGCAGGTCGCCGCCTAGCTGGCCGTAGAGATCGTCGTGCCCGGCGTTGCCGCGCAGATGATCATCACCGTACGCGCCGGTCTGCTCCGGCGTCTGCTCCATCGTCGTGATGCGCTTCACCAGATCGTAAGCTCCGAGGCCGCCGACCAGCTTTTGCCAGATGCCCTGGCCGTTGGTTTCGCGCTCGATCGTGGCGTTGTCAGCCAGCAGCACATCGTCGTCGTCGCCGCCCTGCATCACGTCGTGCCCGTCGAGCAGATTGGTCGGAGCGACCGTGCCGCCGATCACGCCGTCGCCTGCGGAGTTGCCGCCGAGCAGATCGTCCTCGTCGTCATCGCCGAAGATCCAGTCGGAGCCGTGGTTGCCCTCGATGGAGTCGGGACCGGCACCGCCGTGCAGCTCATCGCCGCCGCCGTCCTCGTCGGTCGCCGCCGCGCAGCTCGTATCGGCTGCGTCGGCCTGACCGTCGCCGTCGTTGTCGCTGCCATCCAGACAGTCGTAGCCGGTCGATGTCGCGCTCTCGCGTCCGTCGCGGTCGTTGTCCACGCCGTCCGCCGGGTCTTCGTCCAGGCGGCTATCGCCGTCGGCGTTGGGCGAGCTGTTGCCCTGGCCGAAGATCAGATCGCGCCCGTCCTCGCCGAAGATTCGGTCGCTGCCGCTGGCCTGCGGGCTGACCGTACCGCCCAGCCGCTCGACATCGAAGAGCGTGATCGTGCGCACGACATCGCCCGTGTTGGGATCGAGCCGCCACGCGCCGTCGCCGGATGCGGCCCGCCCGATGCGTGCGTTATCGCCCGCGATCACATCGCTGTCCTCGCCCGCCGTGGCGCTGGTGCCGTCGTCGCCGAAGATCGTATCCGCGCCGTCGAGCAGGCGATTGCCCACGCGGTCGGCGTCGATCACGCCATCGTCGGCTGAGCTGCCGCCGATGATGTCATCCTCGCCCGCGTCGCCGGAGATCGTATCCGCGCCGTGATTCCCCTCGATGTAGTCGAAGCTATCGCCGCCGGAGATCGTATCGTTGTCGCCCTGGCCGAAGATGCGGTCGTGCTCGCCGCCGCCGGAGATCGTATCGCCGCCGCTGCGATTCCCCGCGACCGTGCCGCCCGCAAGCTGCACGTCGTAGAGCGTCACGTCGCGGAGCACCGCCTGCGTGTTCTGGTCGAGCTGCCACAGGCCAGCCGCCAGAGGCCGCGTGACGCTGCCGTTATCGCCGATGATCACGTCGGCTGCGTCGTCGCCGGTGATAGTATCGGCAGCGTCCGTCAGATCGGCCTGCACCGTGCCGCCGACGATGTCATCCTGTCCGGCATTGCCGTGCAGCGTATCGCCGCCCGCGTTGCCTTCGAGCAGATCATCGTCCGCGTTGCCGGAGAGCGTGTCGTTGCTGCCCTGGCCGTAGAGCAGATCGTCGTCGTCGCCGCCTTCGAGCGTATCGCCACCGCTCACGCTGCCGAAGTGCGGCGAGTCGATGTCGCGCAGGATGCGAGTCTCGTGCCGGATGCCAGCGTTGAACGTGTTGCGCTGCCACTTGCCGTCGACCAGCGTGCGTACCAGCAGGGCATTATCGCCTGCCAGCACGTCGAAGCCCGCGCCGCCAAGCAGATGATCGTCGGCGTCGAGGCGTCCATCCACGCCCTGCGGCCCGTCGTCGTTGATGCGCCCGGTGCCGCCGACCAGATCGTCGTTGCCGTCGTCGCCCTGGAGCAGATCGCTACCGGCGTTGCCCTCAAGGTAATCGTCGCCGGAGCCGCCGCCGAGCGTATCGTCACCGCCCTGGCCGTAGAGCAGGTCATCGCTGCCCTCGCCCAGGAGCCGATCGTCGCCACTGACCGCCGGGCTGACCTCCGGGCCGCCGACGACCGCTACATCCAAGAAGCGAATGCTGCGGACCACAGCGGCGTTGAAGGTGTTGACCTGCCACAGGCCGACGCTGAGAGGTCGCGTGATCTCGGCGTTATCGCCAAGCAGCACGTCGAAGTCGTCCGGCAGGTCGCCGACGTTGTTGCTGCCGTAGAGCCGATCCTCGCCGTCGAGCCGCCCATCGACCGCCGTCGCCGGATCGTCGCTGGTGGTGCGGCTGGTGCCGCCGAGCAGATCGTCCTGACCTGCCCCGCCGTAGAGCGTGTCGTCGCCCGCGTTGCCTTCGAGCGCATCATCGCCCGCGCCGCCGAGCAGCAGATCATTGCCGCCCTGACCGTAGAGCAGGTCGCGGGCCGCATCGCCGTACAGCTCGTCGCCGCCGCTCACGCCGTCGGCGGGCGTGAAGCTCGTCGTCGCCACGTCGAAGAGCGTGACTACACGACGTGTGACCTGCGTCGCGCCCGGCCCGAAGCTCTCTTTGATCGGCTGCCCGCCGCTCAGCGGTCGCGTGATCGTGCCGTTATCGCCGAGCAGCACATCGAAGTCGCCGCCGAAGTCGGTCACGCCGTTGCCGCCGTAGATCCGATCAGCGCCGTCGAGCGCGCCCGCCTGAGCCGAGCCGCCGATGATGTCGTCCTGATCCGCGCCGCCGAGGATCAGGTCGCTGGCAGCGTTGCCCTCAAGATAATCGTCGTTGGCGTCGCCGTGGACCTCGTCGTTCTCCGCGCCGCCGTAGATCCGATCGTCGTCCTCGTTGCCGTGGAGCAGATCGCTGCCGCCGAGCGTCGCGTCCAGCAGCGTCACCGCGCGCGCGCTGCCCGTCACCTGGGCGTTATCGCCCGCGATCACGTCAGCGCCGCCGTTGCCGTCGATCGTATCGCCCGCGTCGGGCGTGCCCGCCACGGAGCTGCCGCCGATCAGGATGTCGTTGTCGGCATCGCCGGAGATCGTGTCGGCGTCCTCGTTGCCCTCGACCGTGTCGGTGCCGATGCCGCCGCGCATGGTATCGTTGCCGGTGTTGCCGGTCATACGATCCGCGCCGCTATCGCCAAAGATCAGGTCGTCGTGGGCATTGCCCGCGATCGTGTCGTCGTCGGAGCCGCCACGGAGCGTATCCGCGCCGTCGTTGCCCGCGATCCGGTCATTGCCCGCGTCGCCAAACGCCTGGTCGCCGCCGCCCTCGCCGAAGATCACATCGGCTCCTTCGCCGCCGCGCAGCGTATCGGCGTCGCCCTCCGACTCCGAGAAGCTCGGCGAGCCGTCGGCGCTGCCGGTCGCGCGATTCGCGCTGCCGGTATCGCCCAAGAGGTAATCGCGTCCGCCGCTGCCGTCAAGCTCGTCGCTGCCGCGTCCGCCGCTCAGGTCGTCGTTGTCGGCGTCGCCGAAGAGCTTGTCGTCGCCGTCCTGGCCGAAAAGATCGTCCTCGCCGCCGCGTCCATGCAGCTCGTCGCTGCCGGAGCCGCCGTCGAGCACGTCGTGGCCGTGCGGCACGTTTGGCCGATCGGTATCGCCGTCGAGCGTATCGTTGCCGACGTTGCCACAGAGCCGATCGTTGCCGTCGTCGCCGACCAGCTTGTCGCTGCCCGCGCCGCCGAAGATCTGATCGTCCTCGGAGCCGCCGCTGATCTGGTCGTCGCCGACGACCGCAGCGTCAGCCGCGTCGCAGGTGGTGGCGTTGTCGCCGTAGAGGATGTCCGCGCCCTGGTTGCCCTCAAGCGTATCGTGGCCGGGTCCGCCCGCGACGGTATCGCCGAGGTCGGGGTTGGCGTCGGTGCTGGGCCCGCCGATCACCGAGTCGTCATCCTCATTGCCGTTGAGCGTGTCCGTGCCCGGCCCGCCGATCAGCGAGTCGTTGCCGGAGCCACCGTGGATCGTGTCGTCGCCCAGCTCGCCGCTGAGCACGTCATCGCCCGCGCCGCCATCGATCGTATCGACACCCCCGCCGCCGTTGATGCGGTCGGAGTCGTCGTTGCCGTTGAGCGTATCGTTGCCATCGCCCGCCTTGATGCGGTCGGAGCCGGAGCCGCCGGAGAGCACGGCGCGCGCCGTGAACGGGATCGGATCGCCGTTGGCCTCGGCACCGGGCTCCAGCGAGATGGCGTCGTTGCCGTCGCCGCCGTCGCCCAGGATTCGACCGCCCGCCTTGATCGTCACCTCCTCATAGACGCCGAAGGCCGAGACGCCGAAGCGCGTGCCCGCCGCGTCGAGCTGACGAACGATGATCTCTTCGTTCTTCTCGTCCACGGCCACGCCGCGCCCGCCCGCGTTCGGCCCGATCTTGAGCACCAGATCGTCGCCGACCTTGTCGGCAAGATTCGGATTGGCCGGCTTACACAGATCGACCGTGAAGTCGATCAGCGTGACGCGCACGATGTCGAAGCGGAAGGTCTTTTTGAAGAAGCCGATCCCGATGCGCACGAACGCGCCCAGGAACGCCTCTAGCTTGCCCGAAATATCGAAGAGACAGACCGGATTCTTGATCTTCTCAACAACCTCGTCGATGCGCAGCTTGCCGTCGGGGTTGGGACTATCGTTGAGGTTCATCCCGACCGTAAGCTGGATGCCGCCGTCGACGCCCGCCGCGACCAGGCCAAGGTCGACGCCCGCCGCAGCCGAAACCAGGCCGATCAGCTTGATCTCAGGCACGTCGACGCCCTTGGCGTCGAGGTCGTCGATGAAGATGCCGTCGAGCAGCCGGTCGCCGGAGCCGCCCTGGATCACCTGGCGGATACCCGACGTATCGTAGCCGATCGCGATGCGGCCCTCGATCGTGGCCGAGCCGCTGATCGTGATCGAGACGGGCACGGGGCCGATCATGATCGGGCCGAAGGTGTAGCTCACGCCTGCGCTGGCGCGGAGCGTGCCTGGCTCGTAGCGGACGATCGTCACGTCCTTGCCCATCAGCAGCCCGAAGATCTGCTTGGAGTCGCTCAGGAACGGGAACGACAGGCCCTTGACGCCGAAAGCGCCGTCTGAGCTGCTCACGCTAAGCGTCCCGCTGCCCTGCTCGATCTTCGACAGAATATCGGTCGTGCTGTCGGGATTTGTCACCAGCGCGTCGGCGCGCTCAGAGCCAACCGGGTCGCCCTGCGCGAGGTCTTTGTTGACATCGAACGCGCCGCCCAAGCTGCCAAGCGGGATCAGCAGGTTGTCGGTCTTGAGATTGGGCAGATCCTTGTTGATGAACTCGATCAGGCTGATGATGCTATCGATCATCTGCGTGTCGTAGCCCTGCGCCTTCATCAACGAGTAGAGCGAGATCGGGTCCTGCCCGACCAGCTTGGCGAGATCGGAGAGCACCGGCAGCGGCGCGCGCACCGTGTCGATCACCGGCTGGAGCGGCGATGTCACCTTGCGGATATTGGTCGCCAGCGGCTCAAGGAAGCGGCTGACGAACGATCCCACGTCGAGGTGCAGGTTGCCGAAGCGAAGCTGCGATAGCTGCGACGACTCGCCAAGCGTGAGGTCCCATTTCAGGTGGAAGGTGCCGAGCACACTCGGCAGATCCGAGCCTTCGGTAAAGCCGGTGCGGATGCGCAGATCGACATTGGCCTCCGCGCGCACGCCGAGCTTCAGGCTGGTGCCGTCGTCGAATAGCTCGCCCAGGCTAAGGCGCTGATCGGGCTTCGTCGTGCGCAGGTCGAGCGACGTGGTCAGCGCCAGCCGCGTCGGATCGTCGTTGGTGTTCGCCTGTCCGTCGCCGTTCGCGCCGTCGCGCAGCGTGACGTGCAGGAAGCCGAGCTGGCCGACGATACAGCGCGTCGGGGAGAAGCCGCGCAGACCTGCCGGGCCGCTGTTGGGATCGCTCGGAAGCTGATCGCCAGCGCAGGCCTGCGGCGCGTCGCCCATGCCGACCTCGACGCCGAGGTTCAGCTCAGGATCGTTGCCGTGGCCCTCGCCGCCCGCGACCAGATACGGCCCGACGTTGCGGTTGAGGCCGAAGTCGAGCAGCAGCGACCAGCCGCCGCTGGACTTGAGGTTGCCCGCGCTGCGCAGCGGCAGGCCCGCCAGACCGATGTCGAAGGGTAGCTGCTTCTCGAAGCCCTGGCCGATCTTGACCGTGATGCGCACATCGTCGATGTCCGTGACCTTGTCGACGTTGTCGCGGCAGGTGTTGCTGGGCGCCTTGGTGCATTGCAGCGCCACCTTGACATCATCCGCCGTCACGCTGCCGTCGCCGGTGTTGTCGAGCAGCAGCTTCGCGCCGCTCGGACCGACCTTCTCAAAGACTTTTTGCTTGATGAACGCCTGCACATCGAGCGCGTCGGGCGTAGTATCGCCGTCGCCGTCGGCGTTGCCGACCTGCTTAAGCTCGTCGCCGAGCGTGATCAGCGGCTCGACCACGCCGGTACGCAGCGCGTGCGCCACGTTCGCCCCGGCGTCGAGCGCCTTGCCGACGAGCGGCACGCTGGTGTTGGAGCTGGCACCGTCGAGCCGCTGCTCAAGGTTGAGCAACAACTGCTGCACCGCGCGCAGGATCAGCGTCCAGTCGAGCAACTGCTTGGCGATCTCGTCTTCCAGGTTTTGCGGCGTGGAGACGTACCAGCCGGGCAACGTGCCGAGATCGTCGGGCGCTTTGGTGATGTCCTCAATGCGGAAGTCGATGTCGCCCAGGTAGCGCACCTCGGTATCGACCTGGAGGCCGATCGAGAGCTTGGCGCAGGCATCGCCGTTGAGGTCGACCGGGCCTTGCGCTCCGTCGCCGTCGGGATCGGTCTTGCCGCACGCCACAGGCTGCTGCGGCCCGCCAAAGGAGACTTTGAGGCCGCTCAGGAAGCTCGTTGCGGCGATCGTCTCCTTGCCGTCGGCGTTGCCGTCGGTGCCGGGATTCTGGAGCGCGAAGCGCGCGCCGATCCTGGCGGTGCCAATGCTGAAGACCTCGTAGGCGTCGTCGGTATCCCAGTCGTTTTCGGCACCGCCCGCCAGCGTACACGTCAGCGACTTCGCGGCAACCGAGGTCACGCTACAGCTTGAGCCGTCGGTGATGTTCTTGAGCCGCGCCCCGACCGGGATCTTGCCGGTGGTAAAGTCGGCCCCGGAGTCGTCCAGCGCGGCGGCGTTGGCGCTGCCGGTGTGCTTGCCGCTGGTCAGCTTGAGGTTATTGCCCAGCTTGACCGTGAGCGAGGCGATGCTGGCGCTCAGGTTCAGGTTGTCGGATGTTGCGCCCGCCTCCAGCTCCACGCCGGTCGAGTCGAGGATCATCAGCTTGCCGGGATCGAACTTCGCGGGCAGCGGCACGGCCAGATCCAGCCGGGCACGAGCGGCATACTCCAGCGCAAGCGATGATTCGGAGTTGAGCTGGATCAGATCGGTGTCGCCCAGGTTGAATTTGACGGGTACGTCGAGCTTCGGCACCGTCCGGTCGACGCTCGCGCACTGGGCGATAACCGTGTTCTGGGTGGTGCAGATGCCGTAGCCCAGCGACACCACTAGATCCTGAATGCCGTCGCCGGTGGTCTGGCCCGGCAGCGGCAGGTCGCGCAGGCTGAAGGCCAGCGCCTGCGGCGGCAGATCCAGCTTGGACTCGATCAGCTCTTCCAGCTTTTCGAGCGACGACGGCTGGATCACCGGATAATTGGCGCTGTGCTCGCCAGCCGAGTCGGTAAACTTCAGCCGGATCTTGTAGTCGCCGAGCCTGGTCAGGGGCGTGCTCGGATCGCCGTCGTTGACGACAAAGACCGCGTTGGCCGTGGGATCGACGCCGACCGTGTCCTTGGCCGCATCGCCCGATGTCCGCTCGCCAGCGGTGCCGCCCGTGATCTCCCAGGTGATGCCGCTGGCGGCCTTGAAGCCGGTCGCCTGACAGTAGATCGTCGTGCCGTCGGGCACGGCGCTCACGTCGCCGGTCGGCGTGTCGGTGTTGTTGGTGCCACAGGTGATTACCGCGCTCGGCCCCGACCGAATATCGTTGATCACCGAGTTGACGTTGCGGAACTGCGTGATCAGCTTGCGCGGCGTCACGCCGACAATCGGCAGCTCTTTGTCGAGATCCGCCGGGCTGGTAAAGGTTTCGACGACCGTCGCCAGGCGGTCGAGGCTGTCGAGGATCACATAGAGCAGCGCCAGGGGATCGCCGCCGACCTCGTATTTATCGCCCGCGTCCCAGTCGTTCTCGGCGCCGCCCGTGAGCACACAGCTTGGCGTGTTGCCGTCGAGCGATGTGACATTACAGCTTGAGCCGTCGGTGGTGTTCTTGAGCGTGGAGCCGACAAGGCCGGGAACGCTGCTGAAGTCGCGGGTGCCGTCGACCAGCGTCGCCGAGTCGTTCGCGCCGTTGTGGGTGCCTTTGGCGAAGGGCGCAATGTCCAGCACTTTGAGCTTATCGTTAAAGTCCAGGCTGGGCGTGACGTTCAGCGTGTCGGGGTCGGGCAGACAATCGTTGCCGAAGACATCGGGCCAGGCAATATCGACGCCGCCGCTGATGATCTGATTGGCCGCGTCGCGCAGCCCGGCCTTGACCGCGATGCCGCTGGTCAGCTTGACGTTACAGGCGGCCTGGATGTTCGCGCCCAGGTTGCCGAGCAGCTCGCGAATACGGATCGCGTCGGGGATCGTGTAGGCGTCGGGCGCGCTGCCGCCGACTTTGATGCCGGGGCCTTTGATGTCGATCGCGACCATCGGCTTACCGGCCACGGCTGGCGCGATCTCAAAGGCGGTCGCGTCCTGCTTGCCCTCGGCGGTCACTTCGATCGGGCCGATCTGACCTCGGAGCTTGACCGTGGCCTTGACCGTCGTATCGGCACGAAACTCGTGCTCGCCCGCGCCGCTGCGCACCTTGATAAAGAAGCGATCGGCGACGTCGCCGTTCTCGACGATCTTATTGACATCGGCGACCAGGATCACGCCGAAGGTGACATCCAGCTCGACGTTCGACGGATCGATCTCGACGCTCGCGCCGCTGTCGGGGCTGAGGCCGATCAGGTTGGTCTGGCTGCGGAGCTGATCGCCGAAGTCGAGCTTGCCCTCGATCTTCTTGGGATCGAACGACTTTTTCAGGCGATAGGTCAGCGTCTTGGTCGCGCGATCGTACTTCAGGTTGCCGGAGCCGCCGTCGAAGCCGCCCAGCGCCTGGTCGGTCAGCTTCTCGAAGAGGTCTTGCGCCGAGATGAAGCGCGGCGCGACGGTATGCTGCGCGCCGGACGGATCGGTAAACTTGACCTCGACCTGAGGCTTGCCGGCGGTTTTGAGCTTAAATTGAGCGTTGGCGGTCGGGCTGACGCCAACGGTCTTGAGGGCGTTCGCTCCGGTCGTGTTCACGCCGAGCGTGCCGGTGCCGGATTTAATGCTCCAGGTCGCGGCGGTCGGGGTTTGCAGCGCGACCGCCTGGCAGTAGACGACATCGCCCGCGCGCGCGCTGGTGACATCGCCGGTCGGGGGCGTGGTGTTGTTCTTCCCGCAGATGATCGCGGCGTCGCCCTGGCGCTTGATAAACGCGACCAGCGGCTCGGCAAAGGCCATTGCATCGCCCAGTCGCTCCTTGAGGAAGGGCAGCTTGGGATCGGTAACGCCCTGCGAGGCCAGCAGGCCGGATGCAAGCTGCGCGAGGCCGCTCAAGACCTCGGCGGGATCGATATTGGTAAAATCGGTGAGCGCGCTCAGGTTGAGCGAGGGCGCGCTCAGGCCATCCGCCAGCGAGGCATCGACCAGTATGATCGTGCCGTCGGGGCTGCCGTCGATCAGCGTGCTGTCGAGGCTGATCTGCGCATTGATCGCGTTGGTGCTGGGATCGTCGACCAGCTTGATCTCGGCCAGATCGGCGAGCGCCGTGTTGGTCCACTCGTACTCGGTCAGCTTGCCGTTGCCGTCGGGATCGAGCAACTGCAAAACGATGTCGAGATCCAGCGCCGCGCTGCCCGTGACGGTGACGTTGGTAAAGCCAAGCTGCGCGTTGAGCGTGCCGATCGTCGTGCCGCCGCCCGTGCCTTTGGCGTCGACATGCACGTCGAGCCTGGGCGTGCCCTGGAGATAGAACGCCAGACCATCCAGCGCCGGATCGGTCGAGCCGGTGTTGAGCTGGAAGTTGAGCGTTGTCGCCAGCGTGAGATCGGCGGCGATGCCGCCGCCGCTCAGGTTGACCGCGCCCTCGGAGAAGGCCAGCGGGAGCGTCACGGTGCGCTTCGCGGCGACGGTAAAGCCCACGTCGATCAGTTGGCTATACTGCGCGTTACGCTCGACCTTAACCGCGTCGAACGTGACAAAAACGCCGCCGTACGTGCCGTCGGCTGCGTCGATTGCGTCGCGTAGCTCTGTAAGATTTTCGTACGATGAAACCCTATCAAGCGCCTGGCGCAGTGAATCCTTGAACAGGTTATTCAAGCGCAGCGCTTTTTCGCCGCCCGGACTGACATCGGTCAGCGGAATGGCCGTGCCTAACTCTTCAAAGCCGCCGAACGTATCGAGCAGGATCGAGAAGCTTCTCAATCCGTCGGCGATCCGATTGGCGTTCAGATCGACTGCCTGGGTGCGCTGCGGCACAAGGCTCAGGAGCACCATGAGCAAGACGAGTAACCGGGACATGCGGTGCATACGCGACATATGTTTCTCCGACTGTGCGAACGGGAACGAAACCGATGAACGAACAGAGTCATGGATCGACTAGCCGTGGGCCTGTGGCTCGTCCCGGCTGTGCCGAAGGCGATGCCGCCGTCAGCACAGCCATTGCGGATGGTCGCTCCATGCGGAACCGGGAGTGCGTCTGTGATGCGGGTCGGTGGCAGAGCAGGGTCCCGCTCCGCCGCCGACCACGTGATTAGGGCGTTGCGCGGCTGGCATGCTGCCAGGCGGCCCGATAGTGCTGGACCGCGCTGACGAACTGGCTACCCAGCACGGCGCTATCGCCGCGATCCAGCGCCGCCCGCGCCTGGTCGAGCGTCTGCCGTCCGCTGGCCGCCGCCTCGTCGATCGCGACGACCGCCAGGCCGCGCAGCACGTGCAGGACGCGCGTGCGGATGTAGTTGCGCATCACCGCCGCCGGGATCGAGCCTCTGGCTTGCAGCACCTGTTGCAGGCTGGCGACGGCCTGCTGTGCCTCGTCGAAGAGCCGATCAGCGCCGCCGGGCTGGAGATGTGTGGTATCGCGCCACAGAGCGGGATCGAGCGTGCGATCCAGGCGCTGGAGCGCGGCGTCGAGCTGCGCCTGCTCCTGGGGCGTGGTCGCCTGGGTCCGCAGCGCGGCCAGCAGATCGCGCGCCGATTGCTGCGTCGGCAGCAGTTGCTCGTACAGCTTGAGATTGCGCTTGTCCAGCCGCCCGAAGAGCCACTCCTGGGTGCCCGCGTACGGCCCGTAGAGCAGCGTCACTGGATCGCCGTCGGCTACGGCAGCGAACTCGGCGGCGCTCAGGCCGAAGATCAGCGTCCTGCCGCTGCCGTCTTTGTAGCGGCTCATGATGAACTCATGCTCACCGATGCGCAGGACCGGCATGGCGTTGCGCACCGGGAAGCCGTTCGGGCTGGTCAGCTCGATCTCTACATCGGGCTGCGGCGTGCGCGTGGTAGCCGCAGCCTCGCTCTCGACGCTAAACGGCGTGGCTCCCTGGGTGACGAACTGGCGCGGGAACGCCGTCGGCTCGAACTGGCGCGCGAAGAGCATGTTCGCGACATGGATCGCGCCGCTGGCACTTTGATCGAAGGTGAAGCGCACGCCGCGCACCTGGGTCAGCTTGGCGTTGGCAAAGTCCTTGAGCGGAATGCGAGCCATCTGGAGCATCGGGTGCTCGACACAGGCGGGCGCGCTGCTGCATCCGCCGACGGGGCCGCGCAGATCGGCATAGGCGCTTAGCAGAACCGGATCGGAGAGCGTGCCGTCGGCGTGTGCCAGACGGATCGAGAAGTTGCTGGGAGCGCTGGCGTTGAGCGCGCTGATCTGACGCGCGATGCGGAAATCGAGCGTGACATGATCGCTGATGTCGCGGCCAGTCCCGGCAGCGCGCCAGTTGGTCTGGAAGAAGTTTCCGCCGCCCGCGCTGGCCCAGGAGATGCTGCCGACTCGCTGCGTTGGATCGTGATGGTTGTAGGTTCTGCCATCGGTGCCCACGACTGACGCGATCGTGCCATGCGTGATCGTGATGTTCGCGCTATCGTTCGGAACACCGGCGGAGTTCGTGCCAGCGCTCTTGTCGAAGCTTTCGAGAACCGAGGAGATCGAGGCGTTGGGCGAGATGCTCAGGCTGCGATCGATGCGCGTCACGCCTGTCACTACCGGCGGCGGCGATGCCAGCGGGTTGAAGTTCAGGTTGAACGCCGGAGCGGGATCGATGCCGACGTTGGCGCGGAAGAAGGCCAGCAGACCGGCCAGCCCTGTCTGGCGCTGGCTCGCCGAGCCCGGATACTGGGTGAAGAGCTCGGTGTTGCCGCTGGCCCGGCCCACGCAGCCATCCGAGTCCGAGATCTGCCACTCGGTGTTGTAAAAATTATGGTTCGTGCCCCAGACGGTATAGACGCCTTTGAGCGTCGGCGGAGTCTCGCCCGTGTTGAGCAGCACCCGGTCGAAGGGCTCGACGCCCTGAAGGTCGATCACATCGCCGTCGCACATCGGTAGCAGCACGGTCCAGGCGGTGCCGCTGGCCTCGAATGGCGCGGCGAGGGCAGCGTGCATATGCGAGTTGAAGTCGGTCGGCGCAATCTCGAAGATGCCTTTGATCGCAAGCGGCGCAATCTTTGCGGGCCAGGGGCTGCCCGATTTGCGATGCTGATCGTAGGCGGAGCGCACGCCCTGGCCGCCACGCGAGTGGCCCATCAGCCCGACGTTGCCGAGATCGACCTTGCCTTTGAAGAGGCTGCCGCTGAAGCTGGTGTAGCCCGTCTTGAAGGTGCCGAACGACGCATCCGCAGTGCCGGTCGTGTTCCATTGATGCCAGAGCTGAAGATGCTTGAGCACGAGCCGTCCGCGCGCGCGAATGAAGCCATGATCATAGCCGTACGCATCGCTCGGCGAGGTGCCATTGCTGCCGCCGGTAACGGCCCGGTTGGCGTTGATCGAGACGACGATGTAGCCCCAGGAGGCGAGCTGCTCGCCCAGGTAGGCATAGCCCTCGTGGTTGGGCGTGACGACATGGCTTGCGGGGCAGGTGCCGCTGGTGGTGTAGTCGCTGTTATTATCAACTCGTACCCGCGTGCCGTCCGGCGCGGTGATGTATTGTCCGCAGGTGTTGTGATTGCCGTGCAGGAAGACGACCAGCGGATACGGTCCCTTCGACAGGTCGCGCGGCCAGTAGGTGCGTCCCCAGATCTCGGTCGGTCGATCGCTGAGGATGTCGGTGTAGGTTTTGGTATCGTACCGATACTCGCGGCTATCGACGGCGAACGGCCCCCGGCGCGTCGCATCGATGTCGGGCAGGCTGATCGACCGTGTGACGGTCTTGGCCGCAACGCCGGTGCCGCTCGCCACCACGGAGTACGAGGGCGTTGTCTGGGTATCGCGCAGCGGCGCGCGCACCTGCCACACGACCTGCCGCTCCTGCCCCGCCGTGAGGCTGCCGATCGTTTGCGTGGCCGAGCCTGCCGCGAGCTGTAGCTCAGGCGGAAGATTGAGCGCGAGCTGCGCGCCGACGACGGTGGTCGTGCCGGTGTTGACGACGGTGGCGACAATATCGAAGGGGTTGGGCGAGTAGCCGCTCCAGGTGCGGCCAAGCGCCGCCGGGCCGCGCACGCTCAGCGCCAGCGGCGCGGTCTGATTGATCGTCGCCTGGCCCAGGCCATACAGCGTGACATAGGTGCGCGTCTCGCCCGCGCCGAGCGGCTTGGGATTCCAGTAGAGCGCATAGGCGCTGTCGTCGGTGAGCGAGACGGCGGGATCGATCGTGTAGTCGTAGGGCGTGGAGCTGAGGTTGGACCAGTTGGCAAGCACCAGGCGGTCGGGCGTGGTCGCGCCGCCGCTCTTCAGCGTGCTGGCGGTGACGTAGGTGCTATCGATCGCGCTTGCGGAGGCGAGGAATGTATCGGGAACAGCAGCGCCGGAAAATTCCGTTTCCTTGGTGATCGCTCCGACGCCCGGCACGCGGAATGGGAATCCGTCGCTCTGGTTGATCTCGGTATCGATCATCACGCGCGTGCCGACGTCGTGCGCGCTGCTGCCGGTGTTGCGCAGCGTGTAGGCGATGATCGCGGCGTCTTTCTGCCCGGTGTGGCTGTTCTGGCCGATCTGGAGCGTTTGCGTCACCTCGATGTCGCCGATCTGCCACGCGCTCCGATTGGTACGGGCATCGACCTTCGTCGGCGCCTCACGCTGCGTGCCGGTCAGCCCGTAGACATGGTCGCTGCCGTCGATGCGGATCGTGGTGTGCGACGTGCTGCCTGCGTCGGGCCAGCGGTAGCTCAAATCCCAACTGCTGGGCGTGGCGTCGCCGGTGGTACGATCGGGAAATGCGCCGATGACAAACCAGCCCTCGGTGTCGGTGGCGATCACCAGCCGATCGTTAAAGATCGTGCTGGCTGCGCTGGCCGTCGTCACAGCCTGCTCGGTAGTATCTTTGCAGAAACCTCGCTTCGATTTGCACTTGTTGGGGGCTGTTTTCGGCGCGCTCGCCGTTGCGAAACTGGAGGTCGGTACGAAAGAGACGATCAGGCTGGCGACGATCAGCAGCGCCAGCAGGCTGCGAAGCTTACGCATACGAATGTCCTTGCAAGGTAGACCTGGACGAATGAGGACTGTAGCTTGATGTATGTGTTTGGATGGAGTACGGCAACACACAGGGCTGGCACGTTATCGCACACGACAGCAGGCCGCTATGGCCCCTGGGTATGAAGCTGCTACCTGGTATGGAGATCCATTCACGAAGGTTGAGCGCAAGCTTCGCGCTCAATGCAGCGATCAGTAGCATAACTGGCATTCTCAGATATGTATCAGGCTATAGACTTCTCCCACGGCTTGAAAATCTCGCCTATCTCCGTTTGATCGGCGCGTTGTCCGAGGCACGGCAGACAACTGGCCCGATGCGGCAGGCGAACAGGGGCGCAGAGACACTCGATCGAAACCGATGCGCGGCGCGACCAGGCTCACACGCTTGACACACGCAGCGTGCGCTCAGGGTCGACCCGATGCTAAGGGCGCCGCTGTGTAGGCCCAGAACGATGATGTTGTTTGCATAGGGCGACGGGTAGCTTCATACCAAGGTACGCACGATGCGCGTGACGATGGAGGCAGGAGCCTCGCCGGAAATAAGCGCAGAACACAGGCGAGATGCGCGACAACCAGACGAGATCGGTGATCCCGATCGTTCTACGGATGCTACCGTCAAAATTGAGTATAACAGATCTGTCAAGATCAAGGTCATGCGTGGAGCAGCCAGCCGGTTGTCACGCTGAGCGGGATTACGCCATCACAGTCTGCCACACGACGACGCGATTCGTCTCTTATTCGTACATTTTTTTGCTCAAAAAGTGTACCTCGGTACTACGCCACCGGCTGCCGCAGCAGGCTGACATCGTGGTACACTACGTAGGAACATCGAATACGGATATGAAGAACGGTCCCCGCTGTGCCTGCCTTCGTTCCTAGCAGCACACCCCTCTGTCGTCGCTCGGCTAAGGCAGAGGTGAGGATACAAGGCAATGGTCAGCGATTGTACCGGACTTCCGAGATACAGCCCCGCCTTTCCTGATACCGATACCGCCCGGATCGAGCGCGATCCACCGGTGGAACGGGCGTGGCTTAGCCGTCCACATTGATCTTCACATGTTTTCATCAGGTATTAGCAGCGCGATCGTCAACTTTTAACATGGTGGGCTTTCCTACGGCGCTACGATAATCTCGCCCTGGTGATGCTGCGCGTACACGAGCGCATGAGGCAACCGTGACGGCATCGCCAGCGCTGGAAACGGCCTCTCTCTATGATTCAAGATCCGGGCCGATCGTGAGCGGGCAATGTATTGATGTGCTTTCTACGCAGTGTTATCGCCCGATAGCAAGAAGATGCTACTCATGAAAAAGAAAAAACTACAGGTCGATACGAAACTTGGTACTGAGTTGCAACCGCTCGGCCACCAGCCGCCGGAGTTCGAGACGATCCATACGGCGCTTCTCGATAATGCGGCGTATCCTTTTTTGCATGATGCCGCCTTGCAGCTTGCTGCCTCGTTGGATTACGAGACAACGCTCACGATGATCACGCGGTTGGCGATCCCTGCGCTCGCCGACTCCTGCCTGGTTGATCTCTTGACCACTGCGGGCCGCGTGTGCCGCGTCGCTACGGTTCATGCCAATCCAGCCGAGGCACGCCTGCTCAAAGAGGAGCTGCGCTATCCGCCCGACCCCGACGCGCTGGATCATCCTGTGGCGAAGGTGCTGCGTACCCGGCAGCCGGAGCTACACTACGAGATCACCGATAGGCATCTTCAGGCCACGGCTCATGATGCCGAGCATTTGCGGATCTTACGTGAGCTCGGCCCGACCTCAGGCATGGTTGTGCCGCTGATCGCCCAGGATCAGCTTCTGGGCGCGCTGTCGCTGGGAACCGTGCGCGGCGGGCGGCATTATACGGATGCTGATCTGGCTGTCGCGCAGGCGTTTGCCGATCACGCGGCGGTGGCGCTGCTGAACGCGCGGCGCTACAAAGAGGCGCAGGATGGCATGCGCGCGCGCGAGCAGTTTCTATCGATCGCCGCGCATGAGCTGAAAAACCCGCTGACCACGCTGCTCGGCTCGATCGAGCACCTGCAACGGCGCATCACGCGCATGAGCGAGGCGCAAGAGCGCGATCACCAGATTGCGCAGCGTATCCGCGACCAGACCGTCCGGATGACGCAGATGATTGACACGCTGCTTGATATTTCTCGCGTCGAAAGCGGACGGCTTAATCTGGTTCGCGCGCCGATCGATCTTGCCGCGCTCATCCGGCGGCTGGTGGCTGAAGTACAGGCGACGAATAAGCAGCATACGTTCGGCGTTGAGGTGCTGGACGATCCGCTGATCGTATATGCCGACGCGATCCGTCTGGAGCAGGTGCTCCAGAATCTGCTCGTCAACGCGGTGAAGTATAGCCCAGGCGGTGGCCCAATCGGTGTGCGGCTTGCCCGCCGGGGCCTGGAGGCTTCGATCGCCGTGACGGACCAGGGCATCGGCATTCCGCAGGCGGCGATCCCATACCTCTTTGAGCGCTTCTTTCGCGCGCCCAACGCGGATAAGCTCCAGATCGACGGCCTTGGGCTGGGGCTTGCTGTCGTCAGGGAGATTGTGACCCATCACGGCGGTGAGGTGTCCGTCGCCAGCGAGGAGGGCCAGGGCAGTACGTTCGCCATCACCATACCGCTATACGAGGCGGGCTTCCACGCGCCACCCGAAGCCGAGCGCTCCGGCCTGCTGCCGCATTCGTTTGAAGCGTGGTAGGCGCCTGATGCACAAAGAACAACGTGGCCGACACCAAGAGCCAAACGAACAAAAGAACCAGCGAGAACCAATCACCATTTCCGCCCTCTCGCCTGTGACGCAGGCCGCGACGGCGGAATCCCGCCTGTGCACGGGGCCGGGGGTGAGGGCCTGAAGCTCGAAACCTGGAACTCGAAACTCCCGACGCCTGACCCCCCGACGCCTGATCCTTTGATTCTGCACTACGCTCCTAGCGCCTGCTCAAGCTGCTGATCGTCGATCTCCTCGACGTGTCCGATGTGCCGCCGCTCGGCGTTGGCTTTGATCACCTCCACGATCTGGCGCATGATGAAGCTCGCGCCGGGGCCGACCACGCGCCAGTAGCGCAGGAAGCGCCTGCGCGCCGCCGCGTCGGTGGTCGCGGTGCGCATCTCGGCGGTGAGCAGCGTACCGCCGATGCCGTAGGGCTGCACCGTGAAGCCGACCGCTACTTTGGCGTAGCCCGGTCGAGCGAAGTCGGCGAAGTCGGCGGCGGCGATGCGCTCAAAGCCCGCGTCGGACTTCCAGAAGCGTCCGATCGCGCCAAACACAAACTCCGCTCCCTCGCGCTCGTCGATACGAACCCACTCGCCCTCGGCTCCAAGATCGGCAATCCTGTAGGTCGGCTGGGGCGCGGCTGGCGCTTCGGCATGGTGGAATCGCGCCAGTATCCGCTCCGGCAGCAGACGGATCGTGCTGAGCGTCTGGACGATCGCGGAGTGCTGCGCGACCTCCATCAGATCGAGCGAGCGCAGCGCGGCGTATGTCTCCTCCGGGGCTGCCGCCACGACGATCTGGAACACGTCGGCCACATCGAAGCGGGGCAGGTATTGATCGATCAGCGTGCCGCCGCTGACGAGCTTGAAGACCGGGTAGCGATCGGCGATCGTTTCAAGCGCTTCGATCGAGGGATGCGGCCCAAGGCCAAAGTACGTGCGCGCGACTCGCTCCGGCGATTTGGTGAGGGCACGTTTGCCGAGATACGCCTGCAACATCGGCGCTCGCTCTGCGACGGGCACTTCCTCCAGCCGCACCTGACGCTGCATGCCGTGGCAGAGCGTGGCGCTGCCGCCAGCCGCGCGGACGTTACGTACCCAATCTGTCTCGCCGCCCAGCGAGACGACGTACCACTCGCCCTCATGCTCGGCCAGCGTCACAGCGACGGAGCGTAGCTTGCCGGACAGCCGACCGGGAACGTGCAGCGCGACCGTGTCGGGCGGTGTGAGTCCTGCCGTCGCCAGCTTCGCCACGCCCCGGTTGATCAGCCGCAGCAGTGGCGAGGGACGGCTCTCAGGCTGCGCTGCCGTACGCACCGCAGCGCGCTCGACGCGCTCTTTGATCGTCAGCAGCATCTTGCGGCTCATGATCAAGATGCCGGGATCGAGCACCAGCCGCCAGAAGACACCGCCCGGCGTGAGCGGCAGCCGTGCCCGATTGCGATACACCAGCCGGGTATGGCCCTCGTCGAGCGGATACAGCCCGATCGCAATCGTGGCGTAGTCCGCGCCGCCAAGCAGCAGCAGCCTGCTCGGCTCGACCGCCAGCACCGGAATATCTGGGCCGCCGGTCGGGATCACATCGCCGGGCTGCAAGCGCTGAAATTCGGGCAGAATCCGATCGGTGTTCTGAATATCGAGGCCCATCAGGTTTTCGAGCCACGCATAGCTGTACCAGCCGCCGCGTCCCTTGCCTAGCTGCACCAGCCAGGGCCAGATCGCATCGGCGGGAGCGTCGATCGTGATCGCGACGGTCAGGCTGAGGCTCGGATCGGCGATCAGGTCGTCGCCGGGCATCACGCGGCTCACTTCCTCGTCGGTCGCCCCCCAGCGGTGCAGCCGGGGCCGTGCCAGCAGATAGCCTGAGAGCACAGCGCCGCCGACCAGGGCAGCGCCGCCCAGGGCTTGGCTCGCAGATAAACGTTTCATAGATCCTCCTTGGGGCGTTTAACATGGCGGGGGAGATCACAGGCGACAACAGCACATGCGATCTCCCCCGCGCTACGGCTCCGTTGACGCCTCAGCGTCGGGCTGCGGACGGCAACCACGTCAGCCAAGAACCGCCTCTTGCTCCTTCTCCGGCTGCTTGATCTCAAGGCGCTTCGGCTCGACCGCAACAACCTTCGGGAACGTAACCACCAGCACGCCGTCGGCAAAGGTCGCTTCGGGCTTCTCGATGTCGGCCACTTCGGGCAGCACCACCGAGCGGGTAAACGCGCCGTAACGCACTTCGCGCCGGTAGTACCTGTCCTCCTTGACCTCCTCCCTGGCCCTGGTTTCGCCTTTGATCATCAGCGTAGTGCCCGTAAGCGTGACCTCCACATCTTCGGGCTTGATCCCCGACAGCGGGATCTCAACCTTGATCTCCTTATCGGTTTCGTAGATGTCCAGCGCCGGGGTTTCGCGCAGCATGAAGAACCCATCGCCGTTGCCGCGCACACGAACAAACGCCTCCTCGAACATCCGGTCGATCGAGTCGCGTAAGGTGATCAGGTCGCGGAATGGCTCCCAACGTGGGATTGCCATACTGAACCTCCTTGTTCAGCTCAGGCGATCGTCCGTGCAGGACGAGTCGATCGCCACACGTCGATTGCGCCACAGGGAATCAGGGTGGCGTTTCCTGCCTGATTCAGGCTACAACCTGAGCGCGGGTCGTGGCGTAAAGATCGGCGCACGTATCGTGTTAATGTGGTAACTCCGGCGGTGGATCTCACGCATGCGCGGGCTGCCGCTGCTGGCGTGGCCGGCTCATCATCACGTTCACGCCGACGAGGATCGTCATTCAGGCCCACTCCCAGGGCGCGCCCCAACCGACCGCCGGGCGCATCGAGGTGATCGTCGGCTATCGCTTACCTCAACACGATCGCCACCGATCAGCATAGTTCGCGCTCGGTCGGCGCGGTGGAACAGGCTCACCACGGCGGGGATCGGCGCTGCAACGTGGTGACATCTTCACCGCTTATGTGCAGATATTTACATGGAGCGGCTGCCATCGCTGTATGCTGGCAGCTAACCATTAAGATGTGATGACGGGCTGGGTCGCGTCTTCGACGAAGGATATGCGGTCGAGTGACCAGGCCAGGGTGATCAGCGAGCGGCGAGGGCAAGATGTACGCAGGTTCCAGACAGGTAGCACAGCCGCATCCGGGGCGGGCGCTCTGGGTGCGCTGGGTTGTGGCGATGACGTTCGGCGAGCTGCTTGGATTTGCTATTCCGGCGATGGTCGGCGTGCTGGCAGCGGTGATCGGCTTGACCGATCAGGCGCGCTATCTGCCGCTGGTGATCGCTGGCGCTGGCGAGGGCGCGGTGCTGGCGCTGGCGCAATGGTGGGCGTTTCACCGGTTCATCCCGGAGCTGGAGCGCCGCGATTGGGTGATCGCGACGGCGCTGGCCGCGGCGTTTGCCTGGAGCCTCGCGCTGCTGCCGAGCAGTGTTAGTGGCCTGATGGAGGTTGCGCTGCCGGTGCGGATCGTCGGCGGCGTGGTGCTGGCGCTGGCATTCGTGACCTCGATCGGCGGGGCACAGTGGTTTGTTCTACGCCAGCATGTCGCGCGCGCTGGCTGGTGGGTGCTGGCAAATGCGATTGCGTGGCCCGTCGGCGTTGCCGTTCCGGTTGTCGCGCTCTCGCTGCTGCCGGACGATGCATCCGCGCTGCTGATGAGCAGCGCGGGTCTGGTCGGCGGGCTGCTGATGGGCACCGTTGTTGGGGCGCTGACCGGCGGCGTGCTGGTCTGGCTGCTGAGTGATCGGCTGGCGGCGCGCTCCAGAGGAGCGTTCAGCGCGTGAACGTTAGGATCGGAATGTGGAGGAATGATATGGAACGGATGACTGTTTGGCTGGTGCTCGCGCTCGCGCTGGGCCTGCTGGTGGCGCGGCCCGCCGCCGCGATGACGATGTCCGACTGTGAGATGACGCCTACGGTTGCGTCGCTGCACCACTGTGTGCATCACGCGGTCGAGATGGGCGCGATCACGAATGCCGGAGTGGCAAAAAGCCTGCTGGCGAAGCTGGATGCCGCGCTGATTGCCGAGGCGCAGGGCCAGTCCCAGGCGGTGATCGGTCTGCTCAACTCGTTCATCTACGAGGTAAACGCTCAGTCCGGCATCTCGATCGACCCTGAGCACGCGCAGCATATGGCGACGCACGCGCGGGCTGTGATTCGAGCGCTGCAAGCAGGCTGAGTCGCTCAGCGCGCCGGTCCTGATCATCACACCCGCGAGCGAGATAGCTCGCGGGTGTGATCGTGTCTCCGCTCCTCGGTGATCGGTTCCCTCTGCTTTACGCGAAGGAGGTCGGCTCCTGCGGCTTGCTGGTCCACTCAGGCGGCGGGGTGATCTGCGCCTCCGGCTGCGGGCCGGGATCGGGGAGGCCGCTCTCATGGAGCGTCATCAGCGGGCGGAGTTGCATATCGTGGTCGCAGACGATCTGACACGAGAGACGCGCCTGTCCCAGCAGGCTCTTCTCCGCCAGCTTGTCCTGCTCGGCCTGAGTCATACGATCCGGCTCTCCGCTGACGAACTGGACGCGACAGGTGGTGCATTTGGCGTAGCCGCCGCAGCGATGCAGAATATCGACGCCGTTTTCCTCGATCGCTCGGACGAGCCGCGTACCGTCTGCGACATCAAACGTGCCGTATCCATCGACCTGAAGTTTGGGCATGGTGTCTACCTCCTGATGTTCAACGACGACGGGCAGAATTGTTCCAAGATTCGCGCCATGTGCTGCCTGTGTAGATTGTACTGGATCTCTGGTCGCCAACCATGCGTGGAGCGTGGCACCGATCCATCAACATCGCGCCGCGCTCACGAAGGCAGCGGCGAATCAGCTATAATAGTTTGCAGAGCAGATCGCTGATTGCGCTTCACGGCGCTGGCTCTGCCGCCGCTCGGACCTATCGATGCAGAAACAACCTGGAGGCTATAGCGATGAAACGGATCGGACAAAGCTTGCTCGCGCTGGTGCTCGTGCTCAGCGCGATATGGGCGGTGCCGTCGGCTACTGCGCAGCGTCAAAAGCCGGGCGAATCTCAGCACCACGGCGGGCAGCACGCTCGTGAGGCACGACCACACGGCGATCCTGTCGTGCGGCAAGGTCTGATCACGGCGACCGCCGCTGTCACGGCGCAGAAGCCTCGCCAGGTCCGCGCGCAGCTTGAGGCGGGCAAGAGCATCGAGCAGATCGCGCTGACGGCTGGCAAGAGCGCGGCGGATGTCCTCGCGCGCTTCGATGCCGGGGTGGATCGGGCGCTGAGACGAGCGGTGGATAGCGGACGTCTGCCGCAGAGCGTTGCCAATGCCCGCGCGGCTTGGTTCAAACAGGCGGCTCGGCTCCAGATCGATCAGCCGGGGTTGCAGCCCGCGTTTCCGGGCCTCCATGAGCTGCATGTGATGATGATCTCGGCGGCGGTGCGCGTCAGCGGGATGCGGCGCGTCGATATTCGGGCACAGCTCGAGTCGTGCAAAACGCTCTCCGCGATCGTCGCCACCAGGGGCAAATCCGGGGCGGATGTCGCCAGGGATGCGCTGGCGCAGGCCGACAGGACGCTGATGCAGTGGGTTTCCGAGGGCAAGCTGACGACGGCTCAGCGCGATGAGTGGCACGCCGCGCTCCAGGCGGCGATGAGCAACATGGTGAGCACGTCGGGGCTGCATGTCGCCGGGAAAGAGTGCGCGACATAGCGCGAGGCCGCTCCTGATCGAGCATTGACGCATATGGTAGACTAGTGAGTACATCCACCGTTGGGGTGTGGACACATCAATGACGATGTTTGAACAACGCGCACTGCCGTGTTGAGCGATTCCTTTTGGAGCTACCGCGCGCTCTACCTAACGTCTCTGGCGCTATGCTGGGAGGCGGCACAGGAGGAAGTCGATCGCCATGAGATTGATGTGCCGGATGGTTTCACGGCCCACCCCCGTCCTTCACCCCCCTATCGCACTCCCCCGCAGATTACCTGCGTCCCACACCATGCCGCACGCGCTTCGTGCTACGAATCTTGCTGGAACAGATGGGTTAGCTTGTCACGATCTGCCGTATTCACGTAGCGCAATCGATCACTCCATCGAGCACAGGTGCTTTTGCTTTATCTGACGCTGCTTGCTTTGTAAGCAGCCATGTCGCTGCGTAGGCAGAGCTGTGGCTGCCGCTGGAAAGCTGCTGTCGGCCTGGCCTTCATCCATCTGCATTCAATCGGCGGTCCTCGCGGCCTGAGGATGATCATCGCGTTTTGCGACATCGCAGCCAGATGCGCGACGTGGCGCCATCGAGAAGGAGATTCCGCATGATCACAACGTACACCGACCTGCTGAAACGTATCGACCAGTACGTGGATGCCTATATTCTCTGTTTGGGCGCGTGTAGCGGCGAGCAGGTTGAGCAGGTGAATGACGATCTGCGGCGCGTGATCGATGAGCTGCAAAACTTGCAAAAACACCCCGACCAGCGAGGCGCGGTCGATGCTGTGAGCGAGCAGATTGCCGCGCGCGGCGTGCAGCTTCGGGCCTTGATCCAGCCGCCGTCGCCTGGCCGCTCCGCGCAGGCTACAGAGTCGTTGAGGCGTGCTCTGCACCGCTACCTCGGCGCGGTCGTCGTCTATCTTGAGCAGGCGGGCGGGTTCGTGGGGCGCGAGCACATGAGCCTGCTGCTCGGCGAGATGATCGCCGATCTGCGGGCGCTGGCGCTCCATCCAGCCGACGAAGATGTCATGCGTTTCGCCGCCGATCTCGAAACCAAGTGTGAGCAGTTGCCCCAGCTGCAACGGCCCTGGCAACAGTTTTACGAGCAAGCGTTGTAACCGTCCTGTACGCCGGGCAAGAGGAGCCGCACATGCGCATTGCACAAATCGCGCCGATGTATGAGTCCGTGCCACCCACGCACTACGGTGGTACTGAGCGAGTTGTTTGGAATTTGTGTGAAGAGCTGGTCAAGCGCGGCCACGAGGTAACGCTCTTTGCGAGCGGCGACTCCGACACCAGCGCGATGCTACACCCCACGACGCCACATTCGCTGCGCCGCCACCTGACGCGCGACGAGATGCTCAATCTATCGCCGTATCTTCATCTCTCGATGCTGAGCCATGTGTATCGCCGCGCGGATGATTTTGACATCATTCACTCGCATGTCGATCATTTTGCCTTTCCCTTTGCGCGGCTGGTCCCGACGCCGACCGTTACCACGCTGCATGGACGCCTCGATCTGTCGATCCTGCCGCCGATTTTGCGCTGCTATCCTCATCTTCCGCTTGTTTCGATCAGCATGGCGCAGCGCGCGCCGCTGCGTGAGCTGCCGCTCAACTGGGTTGGATGCGTGCCCAACGGCATTCCGCTCGATCGCTTCACCTTCCAGCCCAGGCCGGGCGATTATCTGGTATTCGTGGGCCGCATCTGCCCTGAGAAGCGGCCAGACTGGGCCGTCGAGATCGCGCGGCGCGTCGGCATGCCGCTCAAAGTCGCCGCTAAGGTCGATCCGGTCGATCACCAGTACTGGACAGTCGAGATCGCGCCGTTGTTCGCGGCGAATGATGTCGAGTATCTCGGCGAGATCGGCGAGCAGGCCAAGGCTGATCTGCTCGGCGGCGCGTACGCCACGCTTTTTCCCCTCGCCTGGCCGGAGCCGTTTGGCCTGGTGCTGATCGAATCGATGGCTTGCGGCACGCCCGTGATTGCTTTGCGGCACGGGTCGGTGCCTGAGATCTTGCGCAATGGCGTCAGCGGTTTCATTTGTGACTCGCTCGATGAGATGGTGGCGGCGGTTCGCAGGGTGGCAACACTCGATCGGCGGCTGTGCCGGGCCGAGGCGCTGCGCTTCACCTCAAAGACGATGGCCGATAGCTACGAGCAGGTGTACGATCGGGTAATCGCGGCGCGTAAAGATCCCGGCTATGCGCGCCAGCTGGGCGATGTCGGCGCGCCGGATGGGTAACGGTTGCTGCGCTCGCTGGCGGATCTTGCCTCGCTCGGTCTGATATGCTACCTGGCTGCTGTATCGCCTCGCAACAAAGGAGTCATGATGACCGAGCCAATATCTTCGCTGCTCTGGACGCAGCCCGGCTGGCTTGCGCAGATGCGTGCCTGGATTCTGGCCGAGCTTGAGCGCCGCCACATACTGGTGCATGGCCCGATCGAGCAGCCGCATGTTCGGCCCTGGTCAACCGTGCTGCGGGTGCCGACCAGCGCAGGCGATCTCTACGGCAAGGCGGTGATGCCCGCGCTGTCGCATGAGGCCGCGCTGACCGGGGCGCTGGCCCGCTGGCGGCCCGACTGTATGGTGCAGCCTGTGGCGATCGATGTCGAGCGCGGCTGGCTGCTGCTGCCCGATGCAGGCGCGACGCTGCGCAGCCTGATCGAGTCGCCGGAGGATCTCTGGCGCTGGCATCGGCTGCTGCCGGTCTACGCCGAGGTGCAGATCGAGATGTCCGCCCGCTGCGGCAAGCTGCTCTCGCTGGGCACGCTGGATCGGCGGCTCACGACGCTGCCCGCGCAGTACGAGCGGCTGCTCTCCGACACCGCCGCGCTGCGCGTCGATCAGCCCGATGGCCTGACCTCAGACGAGTACCGGCGGCTACGCGATCTCGCGCTGCGATTGCCCGCCATGTGCGGGGCGCTGGCGAGCTACGGCATCCCCGAAACCTTGCACCACGACGATTTTCACGACGCCAATATCTTTGTGCGCGACGAGCGCCTGGTCTTTGCCGACTGGGCCGAGAGCTGTGTGTCCCATCCGTTCTTTACGCCGATGGTCATGCTGCGAAGCATCGGCTACCGGCTGAAGCTGGACGCTCACGGGCCTGAGCTGCTGCGGCTGCGCGAGATCTACCTTGAGCCGTGGACGCGCTACGGGTCGCGCGAGGATCTCTTAGGTGCGTTCGAGCTGGCGCAGCCGCTGGCGATGCTCTGCCGCGCGCTGACGTGGTATCGCGTGGTGTCAGGTCTGGATGAGCCGTTCAAGACCGAGTATGCCGAGGTGGTGCCGGGCTGGCTTCAGGAGTTTCTCAACGCCGCGACGACCGCCGGATGATATGCTTGCAGCCGCGCTCTATCCTTCAGGAAGGCCCATGTGGGAAAACTGGTGACTGTGGTCGGTAACGCCGGAGTTGGCAAGACGACGCTCACGGAGCAGCTTTGTGGGGCGCTGCCGCTGATGCATGGCCTAGAGCAGCACGCATCCCGTCCGTTCCAGCAGCTATTTGCCGTCGACCGTACCCGGTACGCGCTTGCCAACCAGATTGACTACCTGCTGCTGCGCGCCGAGCAAGAGGCTGCGATCCGGCAGCGCACAGGGGTGGGCATGCAGGACGGCGGCCTGGACGAGGATTTTTATATCTTCACCCGCTTCTTCTATCAGCAAGGCTACTTGAGCGCGGACGAGTTTCAGCTCTGCCAGCGGATGCACGGGCTGCTCCGCCATACGCTGCCGCCGCCCGATCTGGTGATCTACCTGACCGCGCCGCTGGATGTGGTGATCGAGCGGCACCGTCGGCGGGGGCGCACGCTGGAGATTGCCGCCGTCGGCGATCTGGCGACGCTTGACTTCCTCTGCCAGGCGTGGCTGCGCCGGCTCGATCGCTCGCCGGTCATCACGGTTGATGCCAGCGCCGACGATCCGACGTTTGCCGCGCAGATGCCCCGGCTTGTCGCCGCGATCCAATCGCTGTTTGAGTCTTAGGCAACATTCGCTCCATCACAAAGACCAGCCGCGCGGCTGGTCTTGAGTGAAAGCTATGAATCGGTTTATATGAAAGCGTACGAGCTTACGCCGCCCGCGATCTGTTCTTGATCGTCCAGGGCTTGAACGTGAGATACAGGCTCAGACCCAGGTAGTACACAAGGTACAGCAGCGAGAAATCGCTCAGGATCGGGCTTGGCGTAGGTAGCTGCGGGAGTATCCAGGCGTAGCAGAGCAGCCATAGCCCGGTGAGCGCCAGCGTAAGCCGCCGAAATGCCGCCGTTCGCGACGGATAGACGTAGCGGATCGGCACGAAGACCAGCAGCGAGCAGACGATCATGATGATGCTGACGGTCGTGGGCGTGAGATCGAGCACGATCGTGTAGAACGCGACGACGTTCCAGTAGCTCGGAAAGCCTAAGAAAAAATGATCGTCGGTTTTGGCGTCCACGCGGCAAAATTGGTAGCTCGATGCGAGCAGCGGAAGCGCCGCCAGGATCATGCCCGCGTTGCCTTGCGGCAGATATTCGCCGCTCCACAGCAGCAGCACCGGCGCGAAGACGTACGTTAGATAATCGACAATATCGTCGAGGCGGCGGCCATCGAACCAGGGCAGCGTCTCGCTCACCCGAAACCGGCGCGCCAGCGTGCCGTCGGTGCTGTCGATGATCAGCGCGATCAGGCCGAGCCACAAAGCCTGCACGGTGTTGCCCTGAAACGCGGCCAGCACGATCAGGAAGGCCAGCACGGCTCCACTGGCGGTGTACAGATGGACCGCAGCGGCGCTGAGCTGCCCCCACGGCGATGTCGTTTGTCGCATCAAGGCGGTTTCCTCTAGTTAATCGAGTCGGCACGAAGAACGCGGTCGATCATCGAGCGCATCGCGTAGATGCAATAATACCAAATTGAGCGGCAGGTTGGCGATCGTTTCGTTTCAAGTTTCGAGTGCTGAGTTTTCCCTGGTGCTTGGTGCCTGGTTCTCCGGTTGTTCGTTGTTCTGGTGTTCGTGGTCCACGACGCAGGCAAACAAAAACCGGAGCGCTCGCGCAAACGCTCCGGTCCAATCAATAGTAGCCGATGTTCGTGCCGCTCATAGCTGCACCTGCCGCACCGCCTCGACCTGTCCGGCGTAGCCCGCCAGGGTCTGCGCGATGTAGGTCGGCACATGATCGGCCCAGCCGTACACGTAGTGAACACCCGGCTCATCGGGCGGCGCGACCGCCTGCGGGTAGGGCGCGATCGTGATCAGGAATGCCTGCGCCTGTGGCGCGACCTCCTTGCGGTAGCGTCGCCACGTCGGCAGGAAGCCCTCGCCGCCGTAGGAGTCGTGCGCCCACTCGACGTTGTCGGTGATGCCGATGAACACGTCGACCGCCGTGCGCTGCTTGTGCAGCATCGAGATCGGTGCCGAAACTGCTGTCCCGCCCCCGCCGATCGAGGCCAGCGTGGCGACGATCTGCATCAGCGGCAGCGTCGGCTTGAGATCGACCTTGACCACGCCCGTCTCGAAGGGCAGCACCAGCGCGTCGCGGCTGGCCTTGAGCATCGCGCCCGCGAAGATCGCGGCCACGTCGATGTAGCGCACCTTCGACGGATGGTGGATCGAGCCGCTCATCGATCCCGACACGTCCGGCGCAATCGCCACCACGCCCGGCAGCTTCGGCAGATTGACGAATGCCAGCTCCAGCGCCTGCTCCAGCGCCGCCTTGACCCGCTGCTCCTCGGCGTTGCTCGGCTCGAATGCGACCCAGGCCGCGTGCAGCCGGAAGGGCAGGACCTTTGCCTTGCGCAGCGCGTCGGCGTTCGCCAGCCGCCCGGCGACGTACCCGGCGATCTCGGCGTCGGCCAGCACGCCCGCCCGCTGAAGCGTGTTCAGGTGGCGCAGCAGGGCGAAGTAGGGCATCTGCCGCATCAGAAAGACCCAGGTTTCCTTGTCGGGCTTGATCGCGCCGGTGACAACCTCGTACGGCAGGCGGCCCCGCTCGATCAAGGCGCGAATCTCCGTCGCGTCCTCGGTGCGCTTCAAGACCTCCAGCGCGTGGATCTGCGGCACGATCTCGGCGATGCGCTCGCCGTACGTATCGCGCCACTTCTGTCGGTCGGTCAGATACAGAAAGAGCGCGTCGTGCTGCTCGTCGCACGGCTGCGGATGCGTCAGGCGCAGCACGTCGCGCAGCGAAAGCTTGGCTCCCGCGTCGGAGCCGTACTTGATCACGTGGTACTCGCCGATGCCGTTCAGCCAGCGGTTGACCTCGTCCTTGATCGTCCGGCCCAGCCCGGCGCGAATCTGCTTGCTGCGCACGATCTGCACGAAGTCGAGCAGATCGCCGGGTGTTTGAATCACACGCGGGAAGATCGCACGAAACAGCGTCCGGTCGACCAGCGAGAGGTATACCAGCCCGATGATCGGCTGGAGCCGCATCGTGCCCTGCTCGCGCGCATAGACGATGGCGCGGGCGGCGAAGGCAGGATCGCTCGCCAGCATGCGCTGGTGGACATCCTGCGCCTGCGTGTAGTTGTCGCCCACTGATGCGTAGAACGTGTGGCCGAGCGTGTTGGTGAGCAGCACTTGCAGGTACTGCTCTTCCAGCGTGCGGGTGAAGCTGGGAAAGCCCTCATGGTTCACCCCGGTCGCCTGCTCATAGCCAGCAGGGCGCGATCCGAATAGCCGACGGACGATGTTGGTCATGCGGCACCTCCTTTGAAGAAAAAGACCAACAGCCAGAGATCGGGGAAGGCGGGCGGGTGCCCTCTGGGCGAACTCGCGACCTGCCGCGTGAGAAACGAAGGAACTCCCACAGTTACCTCGCAGCGAGGGAATGGCGCGGAAGTCTCTGGCGGGCGTTGCTGCCCCACCTGCCGCTCTACCGCTGAGCTACTTCCCCGTCGTTGTCGGGATGGGTGGAATCGAACCACTGGCCTGCTGCGTATGAAACAGCCGCTCTACCGCTGAGCTACATCCCGCCGCTGATGCATAGTGGTGGGGGAGGCGAGACTCGAACTCGCAACCTGCCGATTAAAAGTCGAAGTATCTCCTACTACACCTCGAACCGAGGAAATGGCGTAGAAGCACGCTGCTCTACCAGTTGAGCTACTCCCCCAAGGCCGCATCAGCCCTTCAGATCCGCGTGACAGCGATCTCCTTGCATCCGATTGAAGACGAGGGAATCGTCGCCGGGGCTGGACGACGTTGCCGCCGCCCCAGGAGTCGAACCTGGATGAGCCAATCGAAGGAACCCCAGCAGGCACCTCGTCTCGCCAACGACCGGGGAGGGAATGGAGGCTGACGCCGCCCACACACCCGCGAGCGGGTGGAGTCGTTGCCGCGACTCGGGGCTAATGGTGGCGAAGGAACGCCAGCCAGCACCTCACCATATACGAACGCTGCCGATGGCAGCCACAAAAGACAGCGGTGGCACGCGGCGGCGTTTTCGCCTGCGACAGGACCGTGTGACGCTGGCTCGACCGTACCGCTCTTAGCGCTTCAACTTGTCCCGCTGCGTGCCCGGCCAGCCAGGGCCGTCGCTGTTGGTGGGGGAGGTGAGCGGGTGCCCTCAGGGCGAAGCCACGAGAGCATACGCCAATAGATCCCGAAGGAACCCCCACGTCACCTCGATCCGAGGAAAGGGTGTAGAGGTATGTCTATCGCCTTTGACCACTCGGCCACTCCCCCAGAGCTAGCCGACGAGGGAAAGAAGCTGAAGTCGGGGATTGCTCCCCTTCGATTGACGGTCGAAGGATCTCCAGCCAGCACCTCGTCGTTTCCGATCCGCCGGTTTCGTACACCACGCCGTGAGTTTGAAACCAGCCCGAATAAAAGTTTACACTTTACAGCGCAAACATCCTGCGCGATCGATCCGGTGATCGATCATGGAGCGTGATGGTTGTGACCGGGAAAAGAATACCGGTCGCCCCGTGGGAGCGACCGGTATATACTGCGTATCCGTGGAACTAGGCGCGTATATGCGGTCGCAACCATCTATTTGGATTATCGCTCATCGGGCAACGCATCGTACCACGTGGGCAGTACATGGCGTATGCCCGCTGCCTGGACGATTCGAGATGCCACGATTGTTTGGTTGCGACTAACATAGTGATTCACCTGAGCTGTAGATACGTTGACGGTGTTGTAAAGTCTTTCGAGAGCATAACATATCGTCTGCCGAGAGTCAAGAGGGGAATCGGACGAATTTTGAGGGATTTTTGCAAGATCGACCGGCAGCGGACTGACAGAAGCCGATCCACGGCTGCATGATGATCGTGGATCGGCTCCAAACGCTGGCGTCGGGTGCGTTCTAGGAGCGATCCGTGCCTGTCGTCGGCGCATCGGGAACGCTGGCGGTCGTCGATGGCGGATCGCTGGCCGGAAACGATTCTTCGACCGCCTCGTCGTACTCAGGCGTGGGGTCCTGCGGCAGCTCGTCGGATTTATTTTTGCTCTGCTGGTAGACTTGCTCGTCGGTCTGCTTGCGATCATGCTCTGTCATGGCGCTCCCCCTTCAGGTAAGACTCTTGCTGGCTTACATGAACGAGGCGAGCAACAAACATGCCAGTAGCGCCTATCGGCTGCGCGCCTGCCATCCATCCGCGTGCGAGATTCGTAACCAGGGGTAAGATCGTACAAGGATGGTAGACACGCGCAAATTGGAGTACTATGTAACACAACAGGGATGCTGGAAGCGTTCGTAGTGGACAAGGAGGATGGCTATGCAAAGCTCTGCCCGCAAGTACCCAGGTACACGTCGGTGGTCGGTACCCGATGTCGTCGGTTTAGGTGGCGCTGTGGCCGGGTTTCTTGCAGGCGCTGTCATGGTGCTGATCTCGCCGATCCTGTCGTTGCTGACCGGCATTAGCGTCTGGGAGCCGCCCAAGATCATCGCCGCGACGGTGTACGGGCCGTCGGTTATGAGCACGCCCGGCTTCGAGGTCGGCCCGGTGCTGACTGGAACGATCATTCACTTTGCGATCTCGATCGTGCTCGGCGCGATCTTCGGCATCGTCACCCACCGCATGCTGCACATGACGACCGACTTTGGCCTGCCCGCGCTGATTGGCCTGATCTACGGCTTGATCATCTTCTTCATCGCCTATTTTATCATCCCATTGGTCAACCCGGTTGTGACGGATTACGGTATGGCCCCGGTGATCGCCCAGAACATCGCGTTCGGCATCTGTCTGGGGATCTTCTACAGCCTGGTGCGGCACCACCCATACACCACGCACGAGTAGCCACATGCCTTTGCGCTTCCAGGGATTGCGGTGTGTACACATCGTTGTGCGGCACACCGCCCGTGGAGCGGCCTCGTCAGCGGCACTGCTCAGGATGCTGCTCGCAGTATGGCCGATCGCCCGGCAGACGGCTGCGGTTTTTCGCTACCCAGTCGTACACGCCGTCTTGAAGCTGTCGAATACCAGGCAGGCGGTAGAGCCACAGCGGCAGGCGCGTTCCCAGCGCTGCGGCTAGCGTCGCGTTGATCGCACTGGCCCCACGATAGCGCGCGCCGCCCGGCGTAATCGCCCACGCCGCCGCCTCGCACTGCGCGCGGGTCAGCCCGGCCCGCTGGTGTATGCCGGATTGTTGAAATGGGATCACCGTCACGCGGTGATGGCGATCGAGCGTCTGCACGAGACGGACCGATCGCGTTCAAAATCCTCACGAGCCGTCGAAGATCAGCGTCAGCTCCTCCGGCGCTTTCGATCGTCGCATCGCGCCTCCACGTTTCGAGCTTCAATTTTCAAGTTTCAAGGTTCGAGTTGATCGAACCTTGAACGTTGAACTCGCCTTTTGCTCCTTCGTCCAAAGGGCACCCGCTTTGTTCCTTTATTCTCCGCCCCGCTTTATGCTGTCCGCTCGGCGGTGGGCAGCGCGGTTGAGGGCGGGGCTCCGCGCGTCTCAGGCTGTCGTTCGGGCGGCTGCGCGTAGTGCAGCACGGGTAGATCGAGCACCGTGCGCAGGCCAGGCCGCAGCATCGTCATGTGGGGGATGGCCCGTACCATTAGCGCAGCGGTCGCCAAGTCGCCGTGGATGCCGCCCCGAATCAGCATGTCGATCGGCGGCGTGCCCGCGATTTTGACCGCATCGTACGTGTCGGTCAGGCCGATTGCTGTGCGCCAATCAAGATTCAGGACCTCGCGCCGCGCCATAAAGCCGCGCGCCGACTGATGAATGCCCGCGACCTGTCCGGGGGCGACGGTGACATACGGCGTGCGCAGCCAGGTTTCGGCGATAATCGGCTCGGCGTGCTCGACGATCCGATCGAGCCGCCAGCCCAGCGCGTCGGCGATCATCCGCAGCGAGTGGACCAGCCCGACATGCGGCGTGGTGCGCTGGTGAAGCCAGTCGCGGAAGGCCAGTGGATCGAGGCCCGCGCCGATGCGCTGCTGGAGCGTGACGCGGCGGGTGCTGGCGTCGATCGCGCGCTCGACATGGATCTGCTGAATATCGATGCTTGGCGCGGTCAGCAGGATCGGCAGCATGTCCATCACAAAGCCGGGATTACTGCCGATGCCAAGCACGGGTACTCCAGCGCGCGTGGCCGCCTCGTCGATGTCCTGCGCCACCTCGCGATGCGTCGCCGCCGGATAGACCAGCTCCTCGCAGGTCGAGATGACCCGCGCGCCGACTTCCAGGCAATCGCGAATCTGCGGAAAGACCTCCTGAAGAAACGAGGCCGTAGCGATCACGACGACATCGGGCCGGGCCTGACGGAGCACCTGGGCCGGATGCGATCGAACGCGCACGCCAAGCGGCTGTGAAGCGCCCAGGAGTTCGCCCAGGTCGCTGCCGACTTTGATCGGATCGCGCTCGATGCCGCCGACCAGCTCCAGGTGTGGCTGTTGCAGAATCAACCGGGCGATGCCGGTGCCAATCTGGCCCAGACCGTACATCACAACGCGGATCGGACGCTGAAGCATAGCTGTCCCCTTTCTCAACATGCCAGCGATATGAATCCAGCATACTCCTTGCGTCCGAATTTTCAAGAGGGCCGGGCCTGAGCTAGGGCGCTAAGCGCTCGATGAGCCACGTCTGATCGGCGCTCAGCCGGTAGCGTATGCGATCATGCAGGCGGCTGGGACGGCCCTGCCAGAACTCGATCGTCGTGGGCACCACGCGGTAGCCGCCCCAGTGCGCGGGCCGGGGAACAGCCGCGCCAGCGTGAGCCGCCGCCACCTCTGCCAGCCGTTGATCGAGCACGTCGCGTCCGGCGATCACCTGGCTCTGCGGCGAGGCCCACGCGCCCAGACGGCTGCCCTCCGGACGGCTGGCGAAATACGCATCGGCTTCTTGCTCCGTCACCCGCTCGACGCGCCCTTCGATCCGCACCTGCCGCTCCATCTCCGGCCAGAAAAAAACCAGCGCCGCGCGGGGATTAGCCTCAAGCTCGTCGCCTTTGCGGCTGAGATAGTTGGTGTAGAAGACGAAGCCGCGCGCGTCGAACTCTTTCAGCAGGACGACGCGCGCCGAGGGGATGCCATCGGGCGTGGCAGTTGCCAGAGTCATCGCGTTGGGCTCCGGCACTTGAGCGCGCAGCGCTTGATCGAACCAGATCTGAAACTGGGCGAACGGATCGGCGGCAACCTCGCTTTTGCGCAGCCCGTGCTGGCTATACTCTCGACGCAGATCGGCGATCGACATAGGTGTGTTCCTTACTCTGATGTTTAATCGCTGAAACAGCACCCTGCTAGTGTAGCATCCTCCGGCCATGACCAGCCGGATCTGGTCGCGCGACGATCTACGAGCTTCGACCTTGGTAGGTTGAAACAGCAGCGCTGGCGTGCTATCGTTCACGCGGTGGAACTGCCTGTATACCTTTGATCGCTCTGTCGTCTGGGAGGATGGTACAGCGCGCGGGAAGGAAGATATTTCGTGGAGCATACGACGACGACGCGACGATCGCAAGATGGACGCTCGAAGCTGTGGTTTCATATCGCGGTGGCGTTCGCCGCACTGATGTTCATCGGTACCAACGACGGCGCGATAGGCGTGCTCTTGCCGAGCTTGCAGCAGCAGTATGGCTTAGACAAGCGTACCGTGAGCTATCTCTTTTTCTCCGGCACCTGCGGCTATCTTGTCGCCGCGTTCACCAGCGGCCTGCTCGTCGAGTGGCTTGGACGGCGCACGTTCCTGACGCTCGGCGGCCTGGCGTTATTCACGGGCATGATCACCATCGCCAGCGTGCCGCCGTGGCTGATCGTGCTGCTGGCGCTGGTGGTGCTGGGCTTTGGCGTGGCGATCGTCGATGCGGGATTGAACGCCTACGTCGCATCGCTGCCGAATAACACGGCGCTGCTAAACTACCTGCATGCCTTCTACGGCGGCGGCGCGCTGGTCGGGCCGCTGCTCGCGTCGCAGATGCTCGCCTTTGGCTGGGGCTGGTATCGCGTGTACGGCCTGCTGGCAGTGCTGGCGGTGCTGCTCACCATCAATCTTGTCGTCGCCTTTCACGGCGCGGAGCAGCCATCGCACGACAGCGCGGCCCACGATCAGCAGCATACCGGAAACGTGATGCGCGCGGCGCTTGGCCTGCCGATCGTGTGGGTTGCGGCGCTGTTCCTGTTTTTATACGTCGGCGTCGAGGTCAGCGTCGGAAGCTGGGTCTATAGCTTTCTGACGGAGCATCGCGGGATCGCGACGCTGCTATCGGGGCGGCTGGTGAGCGGCTACTGGTTCGGGCTGATGCTCGGACGGCTGGTGCTCGGCGGTGTCACCGAGCGCCTGGGCAATGTGCTGGTGATCCAGCTCTGCCTGGCCGGTACCGCCATCGGGCTGCTGCTGGTCTGGCTGGTGCCGCTAACGCCCGTCGCCGCGTTCGGGCTGGCGCTGGCCGGGTTTAGCCTCGGCCCGATCTTTCCGACGCTGATCGCGGTGATCTCGCAGCTTGTGCCGGTGCGTCTGCTGCCGAGCGCGATCGGCTTTATGACCAGCCTGGGCGCTGGCGGGGCGGCCTTTTTTCCGTGGCTGGCGGGAACGCTGGCGAATGAGCGGGGCATCTGGACGATCCTGCCCTATGCGCTTGTGCTCACGGTGATCGTGCTGGGACTGTGGCTGCTCTTTCAATACCACGCCCGGAAGCTGGCGCAGCCCGGCGCGTCGCAGGCTGCCTAGCCGCTGTCGTGAGGTGGGCCGGCGCGGCGGATACATCAAGCGTATCCGCCGCGCCGCACGCTAGTCGAAACGAACATCGAGGTGCAGGGCAGCGGCAACCTCGGCAAACTTGGCCCGAATTGCGGCAAACGCCTCGCGCTGTCCCTCGGCAAGCTCTGAGATCGTCAGCGACGTTCTCATGCCTGGCTCACGAAAGTATGGCCCTTGCCAGAGATCCCTCGGAATAGTGCGGCCATCCCACACCCACCGTTTGTACACCGCGTAGATGCCGCGAATAGTTGCCACAAGCCGCTCTGTATTGGAGCCTCGTGTCGCACGCCCCGCCTCAAACGCGGTGCGTAAATGACCGTGAAAGCCGCTGCTGCCCTCCTGAGCCTGCGTGCATGCCTTGCTGCTGACACGACCGTCTTTGAGCCGCTTGACGTAGATCGCCCCGCTGTGTCCCTGAAGCGTTTTGATTGTTGCCTCCCGCGCACGAGCGCCTGAATCATCGTAGACCACTTCTTCTTCGGAGTCGCAGGTCGCGGGATTGAAAATAACACTCGTGGTGGGGCTGCGCAGGAGATTTTGAAGCTCGATCCAGCCTGGCTCAGGCGCGCCGCCAGCCTTCGCCTCAAAGTGTGTTTTGACGATCGCGAGCATCTGGTCGCAGGGAATCCACTCGTGCGCCGCGCCTTCGCCCATGCGCAGTTGGTTTCTGATCCACCGACTATTCTTGGTGCTCTGCCAGTCTCGCTCGAAATGCGCGAGCCGATACCCGCTCACCTCGCCGCTGGTAGCCATACCGCCCATAAAGGCAAGCACTCTTTCATAATTGTTATTCCCAGGGCATCCAGTGACAACGGCGTAAATACCGGCATCGGGGCGGTCCTCTGCGCTCTCGTCAAGCTCGTGAAGCAGCGCTTCCTTGATGACATCGATCAGCTCGGCTCGGTGAGCTTTATTGAGCACCCATTCGCAGTATGTGCCCCAGATCGCATCGATCGTTCTTGATTTGGCAAGTTTAGACCATACGTTAGTGCCTGATCTTCCCGCTTTCTCATCCCGATATTCTGTCAGATCGAGGTCGCTACTGACTGCCGCCTCGATTTCGCGCGTGGCCTTTTTCCAGGGGATCGGTCCCGATCGCCCCTTAATCGATGGTCCTGTGGGGCGCTTGAAGTGGCGATGGTTCGCAAAGAGGTGCGCTTTGATCTGCTCCCAACTTTGCCCGGTATTTGCGATGGCCCGTAAGGTGCGTGCGAGTTCTTCGCGGAAGCCTGTACTGTAGAGGTTGTTGAGCCGATCGGCGAAGACCTCGTCCAGGGGCACTGGAGATGAGGAGCTTGACGAGCTGGATGATCCCGCTGAAGGCAATGATGTCGGCACAGGCAGAGCGCTACCCATCGGCCCTCGCAAGATCTCTTCAAAAGTGAGCAGCGAGTCGGCTCCGCTTGCTTCCGGTGCGCTCAACAGGTTGTTCAAGAAGAAATCGACATCAAACTCCTCAACCCCACCGCCGCCTGATGAGGATGGCATGGGCGGCGTGTGAGCGAGGGGCGTGCTCGATGGCGTGCTCGATGTCGATGCGTGCCCTCCCATGATGCCGCCCGCCTGCGGCGTTAAGATGGATGGCAGTGGCGGCCTGGGGAGTAGGTCAGAAAAGAGCAAGGCTTCCAGGGTAGCAAAGTCATAGCCACCAGAGGGCGCGCCGGTGGATGTGGAGGCGACCGGATTCGCTCGACCGTCTGAGATGGATGGCACACTGAGAGCACTATCCAGCGAAAGCAGCGCTGTCGGGTCGATCGCCTGGGTATGACCGAGCGAGGAAGATGGAGTCGGCGCATCCTGGGTGCTTATCGACGGCGCTGACGATAGCGTCGGCAGGGAAGGCAATCCCGGCGTAAGCTGTGGCACAGCCGAGGCGCCATCGGCACTATCAACTCTGCCCCGCTTTTCTCGTGCTTGCGTTTTCCGCGCAGGCAAGTGATCCCTGCGTTTTTGGCCGGTCAGGGGCGAGTGCGGCGTGGGCGCTGGGCCACCAGTGGCTAATGGCGGCCTGGGAATGATTGCAGGTCGCCTGGGTGTCATCGGCGGCAGTGGAGCGTGCATGGTTGGGGGCAGCAGCGCGCCTGGAAGCGATGAGCTAGCGCTTGGCGATGGTATAGGCGCGAACGATGGTGCAGTGGGCAGCATCGGGTGCGAGCCTGAGAAATGTGATACCCCCGATGGTGCGGTGGGCAGCATCGGGTGCGAGCCTGAGAAAGCCGATCCCATAGGCGCTATCGAGCTGGGCGGCGTGGGCACCATATGATTCGGGTAATAGACCTGATGCCCCGCAGCGGCATCGTGGACCGGCGTATAATCACGCACCAGGTTAAAAGGCATGGCATCCCGTGGATAGTAGACAATACTCCTCCGGTCAGCTTGCCAAATAGCCTGATACCCACGCGCAAACAGCGAAGATCCGGGCTCGTCCGTCTCGCGAATCCCTCCGTGCGTGCGTGACCAGACGGAAACGCCCTGGATCGGGCCGGTGCTGGATGTGCCAGACGCGGCGATCCCGCGCAGATGCGGCGCGACCGGCTGGCCCTGCGCCGCTTTCGCGCCCATCTCGTCGGCCTCGGCCTCAAAGCCATGCTCCTGGTTGATCGCTCCGCCTTTGCCCTGCAGTGTTTGAACGCGACCTGCCCGCTGCTGCACGACATGCGTCAGCTCGTGACCGAGCAACGCCTGCCCAGAAGCGCTTTCGGGATCGTACGCTCCCGGCGCGAAGCGAATCTGCTCGCCCTGGGTGTACGCCAGCGCGCCGACTGAGGATGCTGCCGGTCCCTCGTGAATCTCGACGCTTGCAAAATCGGTCGCGAATGCCCGCTCCATCTTTGCCCGAACGGCGTCAGGCAGGGTTTGCCCACGGTCCTGGGTGGTTGTGGGTGGCTCTAGCGGACCGGCGACAAGATTCCTCTCCGCAGACGGTAGCGCGGGCGGCGCGTAGCGCTTGGCCTGCTCGGTCATCTCGATCTTCGCCTGAATCGGCTGTTCATGTGCCGCCATCGTGCCGCGCTCGCTCGGCATGGTCGATGGCAGCGTCGTGGATCGACTGGCGGGCTGTGAGCTTGTCATAACTAAGCGCTGCACAACCCGGTTGCCGATCGCTCGTTGCAGCCGCAGCAGGTCGTCCGGAAGCTGATGTGGACGATCAACGCCCTGGTGCTGAGCCTCTGGAGAAAGATGCTGGCCGAGACTATCGACCTCGGCTGACGCGCTGGGACGTGTAGGACGCGGCTGTGTTCTGCTGGCCGGGACAGATCGCTGTCGTTTGCTCATAGGCATCCTGTGACGCTCAGGTATCGCGATCGGATGCAGCTAGTGTAGAACAGTCTCGCTCGATTGTGGTCGTTTGTCAGGTCCTTGATCGGTACTACCCGCGTATCAGGCTGTGCTAGTACCTGCGCAGGCTGCTGCGCTCCTGGGTTTTCGCAGGCACGATCGATCGCGCAGGGCAGGCCTGTAGAAATGAGCCTGATTCTGCTCGGCGCTACGTGACGGCTGGGGCAGCCCTGGCGTACTTTTCGTACAGCCGCTCGACGACCGTCTGCCGCATCCGCATCACGCAGGTGTGAATGTCGCGGAACGAGGTATAGATCGGCGCGATGCCCAGGCGAATATTGTCGGGCGCGCGGAAATCGGGCAAGACCCGCATATCGTTGATCAGCGCCAGATCGATCCTCAGGCCCTCGGCATGGCCCAGCGAGACATGCGAGCCGCGCCAGCAGGCATCACGCGGCGAGTTGAGCGTAAAGCCCAGAGGAGCGAGAAGCTCCTGCCACAGCGCGATCAGATACTCGCTTTGGCGCACCGACTTCTCGCGCAGCGCGTCGATGCCCGCCGCCAGCAGCAGATCGACGCCCGGCTCGATCAGCGCGAGCGAGATCACCGATGGCGTGCCGGTCAAAAAGCGGCGCAGGCCCGCCGCAGGCTGGTACTGCAGGCCAAACTGAAAAACGTTGCGCTGGCCCATCCAGCCGGTGATCGGATTAAGCAGCCGCTCTTGCAGATCGCGGCGGATATACAGGAACGCGGGTGCGCCCGGACCGCCGTTGAGATACTTGTAGCAGCAGCCGATCGCCAGATCGACAGTAGCCGCGTTGAGATCGACCGGCACCGAGCCGACGGAGTGGCTCAGATCCCAGAGCATCAGCCCGCCAGCATCGTGTACTGCCTTGGTGATCGCGGGCATATCGTAGACATAGCCGCTTTTGAAGACCGTGTGCGACAGTGTGACCAGTGCCACGTCGCGATCCAGGCTCGTCCGCAGCGCATCGACCGGGCCGTGAATCCCGTCGGGCGAGGCGACGACTTGCAGGCAATGCTGGCGGTCGAGGATGTCGAGCGCGCCCTGCAAAATATAGATGTCCGATGGAAAATTGAGGTCGTCGGTCAGCACGCGCGACCGCCCCTGCTGAGCGTGCAGCGCGGCGACGACCAGCTTGAACAGATTGACCGAGGTCGAGTCGGCAACGATCACCTCGTCGGGCTGCGCGCCGATCAGCCCCGCGATCTTCGCGCCGACGCGCTCCGGCAGCGTAAACCAGCCCTCGTTCCAGCCACGGATCAGGCGCTCGCCCCACTGGCGATCAACCAGATCATGGGCCAGGGCTTGAGCAGCCTTCGGCAGGCGTCCCAGCGAGTTGCCGTCGAGATACATCAGGTCGGGATCGGCAAAGACGAATTGCTCGCGAAAGTGTGCCAGCGCGTCCTGCGCGTCAAGCTCGTCGGCATAGGCTCGATCTGTTCGTACAGGCATCGGTAAAGGCATCATCCTCGTGCATCCTTTTCGGCACCAGTGCTGCGGCGCGTTGCTGGTTTGGCTCCCGGTGATTCGTGGGCTACAGGTGGGCACGAATCGCCCACAGATCGGGAAAAAACGGCCTGATCGTCGAGAGCAGATACGAGACTCCGCTTGAGCCGCCGGTGCCCTGTTTAATGCCGATCGTCCGCTCGACCATTTTGACATGGCGATAGCGCCACTCTTGAAAGCCCTCATCCATATCGACTAGGCGCTCGCACACATTACTGACGGTCGGGTTATGGCGGTACACATCGATCAAGATCGCCTGGACCTCAGGCGACGGCTCGAGCGGCTGCGTCACGTCGCGACCAAGCTGATCGGCGGGCAGCTCGTAGCCATTACAGTGTAGGAACTGCAAAAAAGCATCCCACAGCGTCGGCTGGTCGTAGCGCGCGGCGATGCGCTCGCGGCCCGGCATATCGGTGGGAAAATGGCTGAGCATGGCCGCTCGCTTATAGCCCAGCGCAAACTCGATCTCGCGGAACTGCAACGATTGAAAGCCGCTGGACGACTCCAGGTAGCCGCGAAACGCATTGAATTCGAGCGGTGTCATCGTCTCAAGCACATCGATCTGTGCGACGATCGTCTTGAGGATTGCCAGGATGCGCCGCAGCGTGCGCGCGGCTTGCGCCGTTTCGTTCTGCCGCAGACGCTCTTGCAGGTAATCGATCTCGTGCAGGATTTCTTTGAACCAGAGTTCATAGACCTGATGAATCACGATAAACAGCAGCTCATCGTGCTCCGGCCCGTCCGGCCCCTCGCTGCGCGGCGTTTGCAGACTCAGCAGCTCGTCCACGCGCAAATAGCTGGAATATGTCAAAGCCTTCGACATTGCATCACCTTTTTCAAAGTTCAAAGTTTCAGGTTTCGAGTTTCGAGCTATTCCCTTGTTCCTTTGTTCTTTTGTTCCTTGGTTCCTCTGCCGGGTGCCCTCTGGGCATGCACCCGGTTCTTAGCTCTCGGTTCCTGGCTCCTGGCTCGCCGCTCGCTGCAATCGATCGCGGATCGCGAGCCACGCCTCGCCCTCTGGCACGGCCTCCACCACAATCCGATCGCGGCGCAGAGCGTCTAGCTCACGTAGATGAGCGTAGAGCGCGTGGGCATAGCCGTCGGCGTCGCTCGGCGCAACCCGCCAGGTGACGCCGGGATGATCGATCGGCGCGCTGTGACGGGCCAGCACTGCGATACGCAATCTCTCATCGAGGAGATCGTTGACAGTAGGAGCGAGTTCGTTTGTACCGATAATCATTGTTCTTGTCACCGGCGCATAGTGGCTCGGCAGCGTTCCCGGCGCGCGTGTGGTGGATTTGTGGGCCTGGGCCAGCGGCACGCCCACCACCTCCGCGATCTGTGTCGCTGAGATCTGTCCTGGCCGCAGCAGCACCGGCTGCTCGCCCGTGAGATCGACAATGCTCGACTCCACGCCAACGCGGCACGGGCCGCCGTCGAGGATCAGCGCCACCGCATCGCCCAGCTCGGCCTGCACATGCTCGGCCCGTGTCGGGCTGATGCGCCCGAAGCGGTTAGCCGAGGGCGCGGCGATGCCTCCGCCGAACGCGGCCAGCAGCGCGAGCGCGACCGGATGATCAGGAATCCGCAGCCCGATGCTCGGCTGTCGGCCCGTAACCACATCCGGCACGTGCGGTGCCTTGGGCAGAATCATCGTTAGCGGGCCGGGCCAGAAACGCTCGGCCAGCCGCCGCGCCGCAGGCGGCACATCGCGCGCCCAGTCGGTAAGCGCGTCTACGCCTGGCAAATGGACGATCAGCGGGTGATCGGCTGGACGCCCTTTCGCGGCGAAGATTCGCCGCACCGCCGTTTCGTTGGCCGCATCCGCGCCCAGGCCGTAGACCGTCTCCGTGGGAAACGCCACCAGCTCTCCGCCGCGCAGCGCCGCCACCGCCCGCGCGATCTGATCTGCCGAAACAATCGTCATACTGCTCTCACGTGTAATCGATCCAGCCAGATTGCCGGATCGTTAGCCTGCTCTCTATTCCGTCACCGGCACCTCTGACTCGGGGGCCATAGCAGGCTGATCGAGCGGCGGCTCAGCCGAGCTTTGAGCGACAGGCAGCCAGATCGTAAAGGTCGAGCCTTCGTCAACCTCCGAGCGCAGCCCGACTCGTCCGCCCATCAGCTCGGTCAGGCGGCGCACGATCGTTAAGCCCAGGCCGGTACCGCCGTACTGGCGCGTCAAGGAGCCGTCGATCTGGTAGAACTCGCCCCAGATCCGCCCGTGCTCTTCGGGTGGAATCCCGATACCCGTATCATGAACACTCAGCGCGATCCACTCTCCTTGCGGAAGATCGTTGTCGGGAAGCGCGGCCATGTTCAACATCGTCGGCGGGCCATGCTCCAGCACGACCGTGATCCGTCCGTTGGCGGGCGTGAACTTGACGGCGTTGGAGAGCAGGTTCAGCACAATCTGACGCAAGCGCCTGCTATCGCCATAGATTAGCGGCTGGCCGCTCGGCGTTTGCGTGATTGTCACCTCAAGCTCTTTCTTCGAGACGAGCGTCTCGATGCTGCTGACAGCGCTCGACACCACCTCGTACAGCCGAACCGGCTCGCTCAACATCTGCATGCGGCCCGCGTCGATCTTGCTCAAGTCGAGGATACCGTCGATCAGATCGAGCAAACTGCGCGCGTTGCGGCTGACCCGTTGCAGGTTGCTGCGCTGCTGATCGTTCAGCGGCCCGGTGTGCTGCTCAAGCGTCAGATCGGTGAAGCCGATAATCGCGTTGAGTGGCGTGCGCAGCTCATGGCTCATCGTCGCCAGGAACTCCGATTTGAGCCGGGCTGCCTCCAATGCCTCATCGCGCGCCAGCGCCAGTTTTTCTTCGGTGCGCTTGCGCTCGGCCAGCTCTTGCTGCGCCGTGGTGTACAGCCGGGCGTTGACCAGAGCGATCGATGCCAGCTCGGCGAAGCGCGTCAGGATCGTGATCTCTTCATCGCCGAAGGACCATCCGGGCTCAAGATGAGCCAGGCCCAGCACGCCCACCACGTGCGGGCCGGAGGTGAGCGGCACGCCGACCACGGCATGAAGCCCCTTGTGCGGCTCGTCTGTCACCTGGCCGGGCCACTCCTGGTAGTTATTCACCGCTAGCGGCTGCCCGGTGAGCCAGACCGAGCCATCGACGCCAACGCCGGGCCGCAGGCGCTGGCCGACATACGATCGAAAGATGCCGACGCCAACCTTGATCTCGCTGGTGCCGCTGTTAGGCTCGCCTGAGTAGAGGTAGCCGTGCTCCGTCCCCACGAGCGCCCCGGCTCGCACCACGATCGCCTCAAGCACATCCGCCAGCTCAAGGCGATTCATCACCGCCAGCGCCGTATCGTGAAGCGCCGCAAAATACTCGTTCTGCTCGCGGAGCGCTTCTTCCACCCGCTTGCGGGCGGTAATATCGCGGGCAACAACCTGAAGCGCCGGTTTGCCCAGATAGGTGATCGGGATCGCCGCGATCTCTACGTCGATGCTCTGCCCATCCAGCCGGACGATCTTCTCCTCGATCAGCTCGGTGGGATTGCTGGCCTGATGAATCGTGTGATCGCGTCTCAGCGCCACCTCGCGGTAATCGGGATGAATGAAATCGTGAATCGGCTTGCCGATCAGCTCTTCGCGCCGGCATGCGCCGTACAGCTTGACGCCGGCGGCGTTGACGTAGACGAGCTTGCCTTCGCTATGAACGACGATCGGCTCCGGCGAGTACTCGACCAGCCGCCGATAGCGCTCTTCGCTTTCACGGAGGGCTGCCTCCGCCTGCCTGCTGGCAGTGATGTTTTGTCCGGCACCCAGAATTTGCACGACGCGCTGCTCTTCATCGCGGCGCGGCTGTCCGTAGTTGCGAATCCAGAGCAGGTCGCCGTTTTTGGCGACGATCCGAAACTCTGCGACATCGGCCTGCCCCGCGAGGAGCCGCCTGATATGCGCCTGCGTCACCGGGTGATCATCCGGGTAGGTGAGCGTATACCAGCCGCCTCGTGCCCGTACCTCCTCGTCAGAATAATCCGTGATGCGATAGAAGGCGTCGGTGATCCAGTCGAGATCGAGATCGCCGTTGGGATAGGCCAGCAGCGCGTAGGTGAAGTCCGATGTCAGCTCCGAGACCACCCGGTAGCGCTCCTCGCCGCGCTTATGCTCAGAAATATCGAGCAACACAGCCATGCATCCGGCAGGGTAGCCGTGCTGGCTCGCTAGAAACGAGAAGTTCAGGTCAAAGATGCGCTGCGGATAATCATCCTCCAGTACCACGGTCTTGCGAATGCTCTGGCCCTGGACACCCGGCGGCAAAACCGCTGCGATCGAAGGCCGGATCTCCTCCAATTTGTGCCCGACGACGTGCGCGGGCGACCATCCAAAGAGGCGTTGTGCGGAGGGGTTGATGTCGACGATGCGCCGCTGCGTATCCAGCACGATCACGCCGGCATACATGTTTTGAAAGATCGTATCGCGCGCGAGCGGCGTAATATCCAGCAGCCGAAACCGAAACAAGCCCCAGGCAAACGCGATGCCGGTCAGCATCAGCGCGAACGGCGTCACGTTCAGATGTGAGAACGGGCTTGCGTTGAAGATATACAGCGTACTGCTGACCAAAGGAATGATCACCGCCGCCAGCAGCAGGTTGATCGGCTGGCGATGCAAGCGCGGCGCGTGGAGCAGCTTGCCGATCAGCAGGACGCTGCCGAGCAGTAAGAGTGTGTAGGAATAGGCCATGTGGACCCAAAACCACGGGCCGTAGCGAACGTGAAGATCGTTGAGCGGATCGTCTGCGAAGACGGTCGGTTCGTACCAGATCAAGCTGTGCGACTCGTTGCTCACGACGAGCGTGAGCGTTATCGCAGGAACGATCAGCAGCAGCATATCATTGCGCCATGTGATCCAGTGCGATCGTTGGCTGTAGCGCAGCGCGAAAATAAGCCAGGCAACCGGAATTGTCACCAGGCCAACGTATTGTGCCTTGGCCCAAACGATTTTGGTTGGTATATCGCTACTGCTCAGCTCCAGCGCAAATGCGAGCATGACCTCCGCCACGGCAAGCATCACCACGGCGAATGCTGGCGCGCCCTGAGCGGTGCGCCGCCGCCAGGTATATCCGGCGATCCCTATCGAGACGCATGCTGCAATCAACAAAACAAAAACATATGGTGAATAATGCCAGTTCATGCTATTCCTTATGCACTGCGAGCGCTGAATGGATGCTGAGCATTGGTTCGCGGCTGTCGTCATGGCGGCGGAGCGTCTCGCATGGCTTATCTTCATCAGTGATTAGCCGTAGCGTCTATTTTCCTTGTTTTGGATGCTCTGCGCAAGTGCCGGAACAGACGGAGATGATCCCGGCTCTCCTGTTACGATCGGGGTGCATATGGACGGGCGGTACGATTCGGCGTCAGCAGTTGGCTTCGTCGTGGCCGGAGGCGCGATCATGCCGCATCGGACGAGGGGTGGGCGATGATCCGGGCGGGAACGACAGGCGGGCAGCCTCGCGCTCAGCCTGCCGTGGCACCAGGGGCGGCGGCGAGATCCGACGAGGGCGTGTGCGGCTACCCGCTGGAGTGTTCTATGCCGCAGGCTGAGGCACGGTGGAGCCGACCTCGCCCAGCAGCCGCTCTTCGCTGTCGCGGGCAACCTCTGGCCGAGCGGTGGGCTGCGGCGCGTACAGCTCGATATAGCCGCATGCGGTACAGACCTGCGCCAGGATTGGCTGCGGATCGGAGCCGATCGTCCCTGCCAGCAGCACCTCACCCTGCGCGGTCACTAAACCGCTGGTCCGGGTATCGTTATCGCATTTGACACAGCGAATCATCACTACGCTCCCTTCTTGACAACAACCCACGTAGCAATGCCGGTGCCGTGGTGCTGGTGCTGGCCTCTGGTCTGCTAGAAACATCATCAGTAGCTCGCACGACGGTACAGCCTGTGCAGGCATAGAAGTATAGCGAGCGGGAGGCGAAACATGGACGAATCCGGCGGATTGAGCGTTCCGATCATCGTGATGCGGCTGCTGGTAGCTGCGATCATCGGCGGGCTGATCGGCTATGAGCGGCGGCTCCACCACAAGGCGATCGGGATCAGCGGCATGATGATGGTCGCGGTGGGCAGCGCAACCTATATGCTGCTGGCGAAACACCTGGCAGAAACCGATCCGTCGTCGTTGAGCCGCACGTTGCAGGGATTGCTGCAAGGCATTGGCTTTCTGGGCGGCGCGGTTATCTTCAAGGGTGGTACGGATGTCCGAGGCATCAAAACGGCTGCTGCGATCTGGATTACCGGCGCGATTGGCCTGGCGATCGGCACCTGGCTCTGGCTGCTCGGCGTGACGGTCGGGATCGCTACGGCGTTGATCCTGTTTATTGCCGATCTTCCTGGTGTGCGGCGGCGCGAAGCGGAAGTTGAGGACGAGTCATCCGAGCAGAGCCAAGCGCCAGCCAAGGCCCAGGAGCGCTAGCAGGCAGAATTTCGTACGCTGTTTCTCCAACAGCCTCCTTGATTCTGCACGAGCGCGTGGGTAAGCGCGATGCAAGGATGCCAAAGTCGGGTCGGTGGGCGATAAAGACGCGACAGCCTCCATGCTCATCTAAGCATAGAGGCTGTTTGCTGCGACGGATGACGCGCTTCTAGTTGCTGCTGGCGTGAATCACCGCGCTGAGGGCGTTCACCTGGCCGTGGCCGTAGAAGCCGTTGTAGCCTTCGCCGCCCCGGCAGGTCGCCTGGAAGTTGGTTCCCGCGCGATACGGATTTGCCGGGCAATCCAGCGGA
>DASUTC010000181.1 GCA_036374795.1 Herpetosiphonaceae bacterium | reverse complement strand
CGCGGCTCTACCGCACGGGCGATCTGGTCCGCTACCTGCCCAACGGCGATCTCGACTATATCGGGCGGATCGACCACCAGATCAAGCTGCGCGGGTATCGCATCGAGCTGGGCGAGATCGAGGCCGCGCTGCGCCAGCACGAGGCCGTACGCGAGTGCGTGGTCGTGGTGCGGGAGGATGGCGGGGCGCGGCGGCTGGTAGCGTATCTGACGGCAAACAACGAGCCAAGAACCCAGACCCATGCCGACCCTGCTGCTGGTTCCTGGGGCGCGGTTCGCGGTGCGTCCCAGGAACTTCGCGCGTTCCTGGCGGCGCGCCTGCCCGACTACATGGTGCCGAGCGCGTGGGTGCTGCTGGACGCGCTGCCGCTGACGCCCAACGGCAAAGTCGATCGACGTGCGTTGCCGGTGCCCGCTGAGGTCCAGCCGGAGCATGAAGAAGCTGCTGCGCTCCCGGCTACTCCCGACGAGGAATTGATGACCGGCATCTGGTCCAGGGTGCTGGATCGGGCATGGATTGGCCGCGAAGAGAACTTTTTTGAGATCGGCGGGCACTCGCTGCTGGCGACGCAGGTGATCGCGGAGGTGCGCGCGACGTTCGGCATCGATCTGCCGCTGCGCAGCCTGTTCGACCACCCCACAATCGCCAGCCTGCTGGATCAGGTCATCGCCGCACGCAGCCAGCAGGCGGGCCTGAGCGCCCCACCGCTGCGACCGCAGCCCCGCGCCGAGGCGCTGCCGCTCTCGTTCGCACAGCAGCGACTGTGGCTGCTCGCTCAGCTCGATCCCGGCAGCACGGCCTATCATGTGCCGCTGAGCATCCGCCTGACCGGAGCCCTGGATGTCGCCGCGCTGACGGCCAGCTTCAACACGCTCATCGCCCGCCACGAGGCGCTGCGCACCAGCTTTGTCCTGCGCGCTGGACAGCCCGTGCAGCGCGTCCAGCCGCCCGCCGCCCTGCCGCTGCCCTGTCACGATCTCCGTTCCCTGCCGGAGCCGCAGCGCCGCGCCCAGCTTGCGGCCCTCCAGCGCCACGTCACCGCGCAGCCCTTCGATCTCACCCGCGCCCCGCTGCTCCGCGCCGCGCTCCTGCGCCTCGGCGACACCGAGCATCTGCTGCTGCTCTGCCTGCATCACATCGTCGTCGATGGCTGGTCGTTGGGCGTGCTCGTGCGTGAGCTGGCCGCCTGCTACCGCGCGCTGCGCCAGGGGCAGCCGCTCGACCTGCCCGACCTGCCGATCCACTACGCCGACTTCGCCCTCTGGCAGCGGACCTACGTCCAGGGCGCAACGCTTGACCGCCTGCTGGCCTACTGGAAGGCGCAGCTCGCCAACCTCACCCCGCTGGCCCTGCCCACCGATCGCCCGCGCCCGGCAGAGCCGACGTTTCGATCCGCCGAGCAGCCGTTGGCGCTCTCCGCCGAGCTTTCCGACGCGCTCGCGAACATGAGCCGCCAGACGGGCATGACGCTGTTTATGACGCTGCTGGCGGCGCTTGATGTGCTGCTGCACTGGTACACCCGTCAGGACGATCTGCTGGTGGGCGCGGATATTGCCAACCGCACGCACGCCGAAACCGCAGGGCTGATCGGCTTCTTCGTCAATCTGCTGGCGCTGCGCGCCGACCTTTCGGGCAATCCAACGTTCCGCGAACTGCTTCACCGCGTGCGCGCCGTCTGTCTGGCCGCCTACGCCCATCAAGATCTGCCCTTCGATCTGCTGGTCAACGAGCTTCAGCCGCAGCGCAGCCTGCACCACGCGCCGCTCTTCCAGGTTGTGCTGGTCTTGCAGAACACGCCGATGCCAGCGCTGGATCTGGATCAGGTGAGGGTCGAGCCGCAGCCGCTCGATACGGGCATTGCTAAGTTCGATCTGGTCGTCGAGCTGATCGAGGAGCCGACAGGGATCGCCGGTCTGTTCAAGTATGACGCCGAGCTGTTCGAGCAGACCACGATCGCGCGGATGATCGAGCAGTTCATCGCCGTGCTTGGCATGGCTGTGCAGCAGCCCGACGCGCCGCTGCACCTGTTTGTCGAGCACCTGAGCGAGGCGGAGCGACAGCACCAGATCAGCCAGGCGCGCGACCTGAGAGCAGCGCACCAGCGCAAGATCAAAGACATTCGGCGGAAGATGCTATCGGATCAATAGAAAGGGGATCACCGGCTATGAGCAACCCGGAGCATACAAACAGCGGAGCGAAGCGCCAGCCCATCGCCAGGCGCAAGGCCGTCAGCATCGCGCAGCCGGACCTGATCGCGACCAATACCCTCCAGCCCGATCGTCCGCTGCCGCTGCTGGTCACGCCGGTTGTGGATGGCGTGCGCCTGATTGAGTGGGCGGCAGGCCATCGCGAGCAGATCGAGAGCTGGCTGCTGAAGCATGGCGGCATCTTGTTGCGGGGTTTTGCCCTGGGATCGGTGAGCGACTTCGAGCAGTTCATCGGCAGCACCGCCGACAACTGGGCCGAGTACCGCGAGCCAGCCACGCCACGCAGCCAGGTCAGCGCCAATATCTACACCTCGACGGACTATCCGCCCGCGCAGCGGATCTTCCTGCACAACGAAAACTCGCACACCGAAAGCTGGCCGATGAAGATTTATTTCTTCTGCGTCACTGCAGCGCAGCAGGGCGGCGAGACGCCGATCGCCGACTGTCGCGCGATCTTCGAGCGCATCGACCCGGCAGTGCGCCAGCGCTTCACCGAAAAGCAGATCATGTACGTGCGCAACTTCGGCGACGGGCTGGGCTATTCCTGGGAGCAGGTCTTCAAGACGACCGATCGGCGCGAGGTCGAAGCCTACTGCCGAGACAATCAGATCGAAGCCGAATGGAAGCCCGACAACGGGCTGCGTATCCGCTATGTTCGTCCGGCGGTCGCCAAACACCCGCGCACAGACGAGCCGGTCTGGTTCAACCACGGAACCTTCTTCCACATCTCGACCCAGGAGCCGGCGATCCGCGAGTCGCTGCTGGCGGCGATGCCGGAGGCCGACCTGCCATACAACACCTACTACGGCGACGGCAGCTCGATCGAGCCTGAGGTTCTCAATCATCTGCGCGCGGTGTACAACGAAGCAACCATAGCGTTTCCGTGGCAGGAGGGCGATCTGCTGATGCTCGACAATATGCTGGTGGCCCACGGGCGCTCGTCCTTCGTGGGGCCGCGCAAGGTTCTGGTTGGCATGGCCGAGCCGTGTCATTGGTCGGATATCCAGCGCTGAGGTACGTGTATGCACTCCGTTGAAGGTTTTCGTCTCTCGCCGCAGCAGAAGCGGCTCTGGCAGCTTCAGGCCGATGGCAGCGCGGCCTACCGTGCCCAGGGCATGGTGGTGATCGAAGGGCCGCTCCAGCCTGCGACTCTGGCGGAGGCGATCCGGCAGGTTGCCGATCGGCATGAGATTTTGCGCACGACCTTTCACCTGCTGCCGAGCACGGCGCTGCCGGTTCAGGTGATTGCCGAGCACGCCGCGCCGGTATACCACACCTACGACCTGACCGATCACTCGCCCGCAGAGCAGGAGTCGCGGCTCGCGGCGCTGCTCGATCAGCTTGGCGCGGAGCATAGCGATCTGCAAAACGGCCCGGTGCTTTGTAGCGCCCTGGCAACACTTGCGCCGACGAAGCATGCGCTGCTGCTGAGCCTGCCTGCGCTGTGCGCTGATACCACCACAATCGGGAACCTGATCCAGGCGATCGGCGCGGCCTATGCTGCCGAGCAGTGTGGTCAGTCGCTAGAGGATGATCCAACGCAGTACGCCGATGTTGCCGAGCTGTTCAACGAGCTGCTTGAGTCCGACGAGACGGAATCGGGACGGGCCTACTGGCGGCGTCAGGATCTTTCCGCGCTGCCGCTGCTGACGCTGCCGTTCGAGAAGCGCGCTTCGCAGGGAGCGTTCGCGCCGCAGCGCCACAGGCTGACGATCGCGCCGGAGATCACAGCCCGGATCGCTGCGTGCGCCGAGCGCTACAACACCACCGTCGAGAGCGGCCTGCTGGCCTGCTGGCAGGTGTTACTGGCACGGCTCACCGGCCAGAGCACGATCGTCGTCGGCACCGCGCAGGAGGGCCGGGCCTACGAGGGCCTCGATACCGCGCTTGGCGTGTTCTCCCGGTATGCGCCGGTTGCGGCGCGGCTGGCCGAGGATACGTCGTTTGCGGCGACGGTGCGGCAGATCGACCGATCAACCCAGGAGGTCGCCGAGCTACAAGAGTATTTTTCCTGGGATCTGATCGGCGGCAAGACCGTAGAGCAGCCCTGCTTCCCGTTCGGCTTCGACGTGACACGCCACCCCGCCGCGTTTGGTGTCGCCGATCTGACATGCTCGATCGTCGAGCAGCGTGCCTGCATCGATCGATTCAAGCTGCGGCTGTCCTGCGCACTTCGCGATCAGATCTTGGATGTCGCGCTGCACTACGATCCCGCGATCTATGCCGCAGCGGAGATCGAGCGGCTGGCGGAGCGCTTTCATACGCTGCTCGACGCGGCGACGACCACTCCTGAAGCGCCGATCACTGTAGCGCAGATGGTTGGCCCTGAGGAGCGGCGGCTGCTCTGCGACACGCTCAACGCCACGCGCGCGGAGTACCAGCAGGATCGCTGTATCCACCAGCTCTTCGAGGCGCAGGCGGCGCGCACGCCCGATGCGGTTGCGGTGGTCTATGAAGATCACCAGATCTCCTACGCCGCGCTGAACGCGCGCGCCAACCAGCTTGCTCGCCATCTGCGCGGGCTGGGCGTTGGGCCGGAGACGCCAGTCGGGCTGTGTGTGGAGCGCTCGATCGAGATGATCGTCGGGGTGCTGGGGATTCTCAAGGCGGGCGGCTGCTATGTGCCGCTCGATCCGGCCTATCCTCAAGAGCGCCTGAGCTTCATGCTTCAGGACTCGCAGGCCAGCGTGCTGCTCACTCAGCAGCGGCTACAGGCCGAGGTCCTGGCCGCGCTGCCATTGCCCGCCGTGGTGCGGATCGATGCGGAGTGGCCGCAGATCGCGGGCAATCGCTCGGATAATCTCAGCTCCGCGACCAGTCCAGACAACATGGCCTATGTGATCTACACCTCAGGCTCGACCGGCACGCCGAAAGGCGTTGTGGTGCGGCATCGATCGCTGGCGAATCTCGCGGTCGGGCTCCAGCAGACGATCTACGCCGATTCGCCGGGCGCTCCGCTGCGGGTGAGCATGAACGGGCCGCTGGTCTTCGACACATCGGTCAAGCAGTGGCTCCAACTGCTGAGCGGCCACACCCTGGCGATCATCCCCGACGCGCTACGACTGGATCTGGACGCGCTAGCCGACTACCTTGGCGCGCAGCAGATCGACGTGTTGGATTGCACGCCGTCGCTGCTGAAGCCCTTGCTGCGGAGTAGTCGATTGGGCCGGTATCCGGGCCGTGTGCTGGTCGGCGGCGAGGCGATCGACGAAGCGCTCTGGCAGACATTGGCGACAGATGAGCAGCGCCGGTTCTATAACCTGTACGGCCCGACCGAGGACACTGTCGATGCGACGATCAGCCGGATCGACCGGGCCGCGCCGCCGCCCACGATTGGCCGTCCGATCGCCAATACGCAGGTGTATCTGCTGGACTCGCGCCAGCGGCTTGTGCCGTTGGGTCTGCCGGGCGAGCTTTGCCTGGGCGGCGACGGCCTGGCGCGCGGCTATCTTGGCCGGCCCGATCTTACTGCCGAGAAGTTCGCACCCGATCCGTTCTCGGAGCAGCCCGGAGCGCGGCTCTACCGCACCGGCGATCTGGCGCGCTACCGGCCCGACGGCTCGCTTGAGTACCTGGGGCGGATCGATGGGCAGGTCAAGCTGCGCGGCTTTCGCGTCGAGCTGGGCGAGATCGAGGCGATCCTGAGCCAGCATCCCGCCGTGCAGGACGCGGCGGCGATCGTGCGCGCCGATCTGCCCGACCAGCAGCGCCTCGTGGCCTACGTGGTGCCCGGCCGGCAGGCGGCGTTTACCGTGCGCCAGGTGCTACGCATGGAGCGCGAGCGGCAGATCGACCAGGGATCGTGCTATGAGCTGCCGAACGGCCTGGTTGTCGCGCATGTCAATAAGCACGAGACTGAATTTCTGTACAACGAGATCTTTCAGCAGCAGAGCTACCTCCGGCATGGCATCACGCTGCACGACGGAGCATGCGTCTTCGATGTCGGCGCGAATATCGGGCTATTCTCGCTCTTCGTCGGCGAGCGCTGTCCCGGCGCGACGGTCTATGCCTGCGAGCCGATCCCGGCGGTCTTCGAGGTGCTGCGCACGAACGCGCAGCTTTACGATTTCAAGATCATCCCGATCCAGGCTGGCGTGGCCGACACGCCCGGCGAGGCGGTCTTCACCTCCTACGCCCACGCCTCGACCATGTCGGGGCGCTACGTGGATGCCGACGAAGAGCGCCAGGTGATCCGGTCGCTGGTGCTCACTCAGGAGCACGAGGCACATGGAGCCGCGCCGCTCGACGAGACGCTGCTCGACGAGATGATCGCCGATCGCTTGACCAGCGAGCGCTCCACCTGTCCGATGACGACCGTCTCGGAGATGATCCGCCGCTACAACGTGGAGCGGATCGATCTGCTGAAGATCGACGCGCAGAAGAGCGAGCTGGATGTGCTAGACGGGATCGAGCCGCAGGACTGGCCCAAGATTCGCCAGATCGTGCTGGAAGTCCACGACATCGCGGGCCGCGTCGGACACGTCCAATCGCTGCTTGAGCGCCAGGGCTATCAGGTGGCGGTGGAGCAAGAAACCGCGCTGGCCGACACGCCGCTCTACAATCTGTACGCTCGACGCGCGGCGGAGCAGCCAGCGGCCAGCGACGCGCCTCGCCGCGAGACATGGACCAGCCAGAAGCAGTTGACCGCCGACCTGCGGCGATTCTTGAGCGAGCGGCTGCCCGACTACATGGTACCGAGCGCGTTCGTGCTGCTGGAGTCGCTGCCGCTGACGACTAATGGCAAGCTCGATCGGCGGGGGCTGCCAGCGCCCGACCAGACTGGTCCGAGCACGGAGCAGAGCTATGTGGCACCGCGCACGGCGACAGAGGCCGTGCTGAGCCGGATCTGGGCCGAGATCCTGCGGCTGGAGCGGATCGGCATCCACAATAATTTCTTCGAGCTTGGCGGCGACTCGATCCTCGGCATTCAGGTCGTCGCGCGAGCCAACCAGGCCGGGCTGCGGCTCACGCCTCGACAGCTTTTCCAGCACCAGACGATCGCCGAGCTGGCAGCGGTGGCCGATGCGGGCACTCCTGCTCAGCCGACCGATGCCGATCATGAGCCGGTGCTCGGCCCGCTGCCGCTGCTGCCGATCCAGCGCTGGTTCTTCGAGCATGAATGGCCTGATGTCGGCGTGTGGAATCAGGTCATCCGCCTTGCGCTGCGCCAGCCGATCGCTCCGGCGCTGCTTGAGCAGGTTGTAGGACATCTGGTACAGCACCATGAGGCGCTGCGGCTGCGATTCGTCCACACCGATCAAGGCTGGCAGCAGGAGATCGCCGCGCCGCCCGCGCAGATCCCCTTTACAAGCATCGATCTGTCGGCGCTGCCGGAGCCTGAGCAAGATCGCACCGTCGAGCAGGCGGCGGCAGATCTGGCGGCGCGGATGGAGCTTGGGTCGGGGGTGCTGCTGCATGTCGCGCTGCTCGACCGGGGCGCGCAACGACCGAATCTGCTGCTGCTGGCGACGCACGCGCTGGCCGTCGACGGCTTCTCGCGGCGCATCCTGGCCGAAGATCTTCAGGCGGCCTGTCAGCAGTTGAGCAGCGGCGCGGCGATCGAGCCGCCGCGCAAGACGACCTCGCTCAAGCGCTGGGCGGAGACGCTGGCCGACTATGCTCATTCTGACACGCTGCGCCAGGAGCTTGCCTACTGGCTCGGCCTGGCTTCTGCCGATAGCCCGCGTCTGCCGCTGGACGTTTCCGGCGCGACGAGCGCTGGCGATGATCCTCTGACCGTCGTGGTCAGCCTGGACACCGAGACGACGCGCGCGCTGCTGCACGATGTGCCTGCCGCGTATCGCACCGAGATCAACGATGCGCTGTTGACGGCGCTGGTGGAGGCATTCGCGCAGTGGACCGGCCAGCGGTCGCTGCTGCTCGACGTTCGCGGCCACGGTCGCGAGGCGCTCTTCGACGGCATCGATCTGTCGCGCACCGTCGGCTGGCTGACCAGTATCTTTCCGGTGCGGCTGGATCTTCGAGAGGCGCACGGTTCTGCTCCGGCGCTGCTGGCGGTCAAAGAGCAGCTTCGGCAGATCCCGCAGCACGGCATGGGCTACGGCGTGCTGCGCTACCTCAGCGACCAGAGCATAGCAGATCGGCTGCGCGCGCTGCCAGCGCCGGAGGTCAGCTTCAACTACCTGGGCCAGTTCGACCAGGTGCTTCCAGAGTCCGCGTTTGCGCTCACGCCCGACCAGGCCGATCCGTCAGGCGGACTCTGGAGCCCGCGCTACCTGATCGAGATCCAGGGCGGTGTGGTCGGCGGCGAGCTGCGTCTGGCGTGGAAATACAGCCCGCATCTGCATCGGCGCGCGACGATCGAGCGCCTGGCCCAGAGCTTTAGCGCGGCGCTCCATGAGGTGATCGCGCACTGCCAGGCTCCCGATGCGGGCGGCTACACGCCGTCGGATTTTCCGATGGTCAACCTGAATCAACAGGCGCTCGATGCGATTCTGGCGCAGCTACGCAAGGCGCAAGGATGAGACGATGCTAGATACGCTCCAGATCGAAGATATGTATCCGCTGACTCCGATGCAGCGGGGCATCCTGTTCCACAGCCTGTCGGATGCGCGCTCGGCGGTCTATTTCCAGCAGGAGGGCTTTCGCTTGCAGGGCGATCTCGCGCCCGCGGCCTTCGTGCGTGCCTGGGAGCATGTGCTGACGCGCCATGCGGTGCTGCGGACCGCGTTTGTGTGGGAGGGGCTGGACGAGCCGGTTCAGGTGGTGCTGCGGCAGGTGCGCCTGCCGTTCGAGCAGCTCGACTGGCGCGCTGTGCCCAGGGCTGAGCAGCAGGCGCGGCTGGCCGCGTTTGCCCAGGCTGATCGGGAGCGCGGCTTTGACCTGGCCCAGGCACCGCTGATGCGGCTTACGCTGATCCGGCTGTCCGACGACAGCTACCATTTCATCTGGAGCCGACATCACCTGCTGCTCGATGGCTGGTCGGTGATGCTGATCCTCAACGAGGTCTTGCGCTGCTATGCTGTGTTTCAGCGAGGCCAGCAGCCCAGGCTGGATCGACCGGTCCCGTACCGCGCGTATCTGGCCTGGCTTCAGCAGCAGGATGCCACGCAGGCCGAGGCGTTCTGGCGCGGCGAGCTGGCAGGTGTTCACACGCCGACGCCGCTCACGGTCGATCGGGCGGCGGGTTCGGAGGCTCCACGGCATGGCGAGCAATGGTCGCATATGCCGCAGGCCACCGCCGCCGCGCTGCACGCGCTGGCGCGCAGCCATCGCCTGACGCTGAACACGCTGCTTCAGGGTGCCTGGGCGATCGTCCTCAGTCGCTACAGCGGCGCGGAGGAGGTGGTGTTCGGCGCAACGGCGGCCACCCGCCCGGCAAGCATCGCCGGGGTCGAGTCGATCGCCGGGCTGCTGATCAACACGCTGCCGGTGCGCGTGTGCGTCGCGCCGGGCGAGCGGCTGATCCCGTGGCTGCAACGGCTATTCGACCGCCAATCGGAGGCGCGGCATTACGACTATGTATCGCTGGCCGATGTGCAGCGCTGGAGCGAGCTTGTGCCCGGCACCGCGCTGTTCGAGAGCCTGCTGGTCTTCGAGAACTTCCCGCATGAGATCGCCCCGGACGATCTGGTCGGCAATCTGTCGGTTCGCAGCACCCACTCGTTCGAGCGCACCAACTACCCGCTCAATCTGGTGATCCTGCCGCGCGATGGCCTCGACCTGCGCGCGATCTACGATGCCGAGCGCTTCGACGCCGCGACGATCACACGCCTGCTGGGACATCTCGAAACCGTGCTCCAGGGAATGCTGGCCGATCCTGCGCGCTGCCTGCTTGAGATCCCCCTGCTGACCGAGGCAGAGCGGGCGGAACTGCTCGCGCAGGCCGCTGTGCCGTCTGAGCGGCACAACTCCGCCGATCTCGCGCAGCGCTTCGAGGCGCAGGCGGCGCGCACGCCCGATGCCGTCGCGCTGCTGTTCGAGGGCACGCGGCTCAGCTACCGCGAGCTTAATCGCCGCGCCAACCAGCTTGCCCAGTATCTACGCGGCCTCAGCTTGGGGCCGGAGGCGCGCATCGGGCTGTACATGGAGCGCTCGCCGGATCTGGTCGTAGGCATGCTCGGCATCTTGAAAGCCGGGGCGGCCTGCGTACCGCTCGATCCGGCTGCCGCGCCGCGCCATCTGAGGCTTCAGCTCACAGCCACCGGAGCGGCGGCAGTTGTCACCCGGCAGATGCTTGCGGATCGGCTATCTGAGCTCGGCGCGTCGGTCGTCGCGCTTGACTCGCTCGCAGCAACGCTTGACCGCATGCCCGCTGAAAATCCAATGGTTGGAGCGGCGCGCAGCCTGGCGTTGATCCTGACGTCGGCAGATCGTCAGGTCGTGGTCGAGCACGCCGCGCTCGTGCAGCGCCTCGAACGGCTACAGGCAGCGCTGCGCCTCTCTCCAAACGATCGCGTGCTGCACACGGCCACGCCCGATCGGGCAACTGCCGCATGGGAGATCTGCTGGCCGCTGCTGTACGGCAGTGGACTGGTGATCGCGCTGGTCGGCGGCGAGCACGATCCTGAGTATCTGCGGCAGGTGATCGCCGAGGATCGCGTCACGGTGGCGCATTTCACCCCGACGGCGCTCGCTGCGTTGCTGGATGCCGCGCCTGCTCCGAGCGCGCCCGGCTCGCTGCGCGCGGTGCTCGCCGCTGGCGAGCCGCTATCGCCCGTGGCACGCGAGCGCTGCCTTGAGCGTCTGCGCTGCGATCTCTACCAGCTCTACGCCCCGCCCGAAGCGCTGATCCAGCCGGTCGCCCGCTATCGCCCGACGAGCGGCGCTCACAGCTCGCTTGAGCAGCGCCCGCTGGCGTATATTCTCGACGCCGCGATGCAGCCAATGCCGATCGGCGTGTTCGGCGAGATCGCGATCCCCGCCGGTCTTGCGCGCGGCTACCTGGACGATCCCGCCGCCACCGCGCTGTATTTCCGCCCCAATCCCTACGCTGCAACCCCTGGCGAGCGCGTATTTCTTTCCGGCGATCGGGGTCGCTGGCTGAGCGACGGCTCCTTAGAGCTAGCGCCAGCGACCGGACGGCAGATCTGGCGCGGCGATGTGCGGCTCGATCTGGATGCGGTCGAGGCCGCGCTGCTGCAAGATCCGACGGTCGAGCAGTGCGCGGTATTGCACCGTGAGACTCCGGGCGCTGGAACGGGCTTGATCGCCTATGTTGTCACCAGCGGCACGTTCGCGCCAGAGCGACTCCGCGATCATTTAAACCTCAGGCTGCCGCCAGCGCTGCGGCCCGACGCCTACATTCCACTGATCGGGCTGCCGCTGCGCCCAGATGGGCAGCTTGACCAGCAGGCGCTCGCCGCTACCGAGCTGATCGACGACGCGCTGGTGCAGCGCTGGGAGCGGCAGGTGCGTGCCGTGCCGGGGATCGATCAGGCTGCGGTAGTCGTACACGATCTGGTAGAGCGACCACAGCCGCTGCATCTCTCCGATCTGCTGCCGGAGTCGCGCTTCCACGCCGATGCCGCGCCCGCGCCTGCGGCTCCACTGTCAGAGCGCGCGACCGAGGGAGCAGATGCCGTGGATCGTCCGGCGATCAGCGCGGGGCCTACGCTGATCATCCCTGATGACGCGCCAGGAACCCTGGGAGCGGCGCTGATCCGCACAGCGGCGCGCTGCCCGCAGACCGGCGTTGTGTATATCCAGAGCGACGGCAGCGCCGTACAACAGAGCTATGCGACGCTGCTGGATACCGCCCGTCGTATCCTGGCCGGTCTGATCGCGCAGGGCCTCAAGCCGCGCGACCGGGTAATCTTGCAGATCGACCGGCTGGACGAGTACCTGCCGACGTTCTGGGCCTGTGTCCTGGGCGGCATCACGCCCGTCACCGTGGCGGTCGCGCCGTCGTACGCTGAGCGCAACGGCGTGGTCAATAAGCTGTATAACATCTGGAAGCTGCTGGGGCAGCCGCCACTGCTGACCACGCAACGCCTGATCGAGCCGCTGCGGGGCCTGAGCGCGCTCCTGCCGATGCACGACCTGAAGCTGCTGCCGATCGATGGGCTGCGCGAGTACCCGCCCGCCGAGCAGATCTACCCTGCCGAGCCGAGCAATGTTGTGTTCTTTCAGCTCTCATCGGGCAGCACGGGCGTGCCGAAATGCATTCAGGAGACGCACCACGGGATCATCTGCCATATCCACGCGGCCCGGCAGGTCAGCGGCTACACCGAGGATGACATCACGCTGAACTGGCTGCCGATGGATCATGTCGTGCCGCTGCTGATGTGCCACATCAAGGATGTCTATCTGGGCTGCCAGCAGATCCAGGCGCGCACCGATATGATCCTGGGCGATCCGCTGCGCTGGCTGGACCTGATCGAGCAGCACCGCGTGACGCATACGTGGTCGCCGAACTTTGGCTATAAGCTGCTCGCCGATCGGCTGGCGAAGGCTGCGGGCCGGAGCTGGAATCTGCGCTCGATCCGCTATTTCCTCAACGCCGGGGAGCAGGTGACGCTGCCGGTGGTGCGCGGGTTCCTGGAGGCGGTCGCGCCCTTCGGGGTTGGGCAGCGGGCGATGCAGCCAGCCTATGGCATGGCCGAGCTGTGTACGGCGATGACCTACGTCTCCGATTTCGATCTGACGAGCCGCGTCGGCTACTTCGCTAAGGCGTCGCTGTATGGGTGGCTCAGGCGCACCGCGCCCGACGATCCCACGGCGGTCAACTTTGTCGAGGTCGGGCCGCCGACGCCCGGCGTGACGATCCGCATCGTCGATCACCGGAATCAGATCCTTCATGAGGGCCTGATCGGTCGGTTGCAGGTGCGCGGCGATGTTGTCACGCCCGGCTACCTCGATAATCCAGCGGCCAATCGCGATGCGTTTACCGAAGACGGCTGGTTCTACACCGGCGACCTTGGCTTCATCCTCGACGGTCGTCTGACGATCACCGGACGCGAAAAAGAGGTCATCATTATCAACGGAGCCAACTACTACTGCTACGAGATCGAGGATATTGTCAACGAGACGCCCGGCGTCGAGGCGACCTATGTCGCCGCTATCGCCGTCGATGATCCACGCAGCGGCACCGAAAGCATCGCGATCTTCTTCACGCCCTCGGTTGCGTCGCCCGCCGAGCGCCTGGACACGATCAAAGCCATCCGCTCGCGGATCGTCGCCGGGCTGGGCCTCAGCCCGCTTTACGTCGTTCCGGTGCCAAAGGACGAGTTTCCCAAGACGACGAGCGGCAAGATCCAGCGCACCCAACTCAAGGCCGGGCTGCTCGACGGGCGCTTCGACGAGACGCTCAAGCAGATCGACATCGCGCTGGAGAACAGCAACACGCTGCCCGACTGGTTCTACCGCAAGGTCTGGCAGCGCAGCGAGATCGGCACGGCTGCGCGGCTCGCCGACGACGCAGCGGCGCTGGTGTTTCTCGACAGGCAGGGGCTGGGCGCGGCGCTGTGCGAGCGGCTGCGATCCGCTGGCGTCGTGTGCGCCACGGTCGAGATCGGCAGCGCTTTCGAGCGGCTGGACCAGGGGCGCTACCGGATCGCGCCGGGCAACCCCGACCACTACCGGGAGCTGCTGGAGTCGCTGGCTCAGGAGCAGATGCGCGTTGGGCAGGTGATCCACCTCTGGACCTACGCCGAAGACGATGCGCCGAGCACTCCGGAGGCGATCGAGCGCGCCCAGGAGCAGGGCAGCTACAGCCTGCTGTTCCTGACTCAAGCGCTGGCTCAGGCCAACCGGGACACGCCGACGCGCCTGCTGGTGATCTCGAACGGCGTCCAGGCCGTTACGCCGCGAGAGCAGATCGCCTGTGAGCGCGCCCCGGTCCTGGGGCTGGTCAAGACGATCTCGCAGGAGCTACCGTGGCTGCTCTGCACGCATATCGACCTGCCGATCGACGATTTGGGAGCCAACGTCGCCCGGCTGCTCCGCGAGCTTCGGCATCGCCACAAGGAGCGCGAAATTGCCTATCGCGATCAGCGGCGGCTGGTCGCGCGCCTGGAGCGCGTCGATCTGCGCCAGGAGCCGATGCGGGAGCCGCCCTTCAAAACCGGCGGGCTGTATCTGGTGACGGGCGGCGTCGGTGGTATCGGCGGCCTGATCGCGAAGCACCTGCGCGAGCAGTACGATGCGCGGCTGCTGCTGGTCGGGCGAACGCCGCTGTCGGCGCTGAGCAGCGCAGGACCGGACGATCGGGCTGACGGCGGCGGACTGGCCTGGCAGCAGATCCAGCAGTTGGGCGAGACGATCTACGAGGCGGCTGACATCTGCGATCTGCAAGCG